>JBBQPP010000069.1:0-12237 GCA_038217255.1 Bacteroidales bacterium
AACCCTCGGTTGCAGATTAATTCTTTGTTTTTATATTTACCCAAAACCGTTTTGCCAGAATTTTTTTAGTGGCTTAAACGAAAATTTGAAACATAGATCTTTTGTTATGAATGATTTTTTAGAACATATCGCGCATGAATTTCATCTTCCACTGACAAATCCGGTGCTTGTTTTCTCGTTAATACTTTTAATCATATTGTTAGCGCCTATTCTACTGCAAAAACTAAAAATACCAGGAATTATCGGACTTATTGTTTCAGGCGTGATTATAGGTCCATTTGGATTAAATTTCCTCGAAAAAAACAGTGCAGTCGATTTGTTTTCAACTATCGGTTTGTTGTACATCATGTTTATTGCCGGCCTCGAACTGGATATGAACGAGTTTAAAAGCAACCGGAACAAAAGTTTACTTTTCGGCTTTTTAACCTTTATATTACCCCTTGCAATAGGGTTTCCGGTGTGTAGGTATATTTTGGGATATGATTTTAATGCCAGCTTCCTGATTGCAAGCATGTTTTCAACCCACACGCTTGTAGCCTACCCCATTGTTAGCAGATTGGGGGTTTCGAAAAATGAAGCAGTCGCCATTACGGTGGGAGGAACTATCCTGACAGATACAGCGGTACTGATGATTTTGGCGATAATCATGGGAAACAGCCAGGGAAATCTTGATCAGCAGTTCTGGATACGGCTTGGGATTTCAATTACTATTTTTTCGGCAATTATGTTTTTTTTGATACCCAGGATCACCCGTTGGTTTTTTCAGAAATTGGAAAGCGAAAAACATGCACATTACATTTTTGTACTTTTTGTTGTATTTCTGGCAGCTTTTATGGCTGAGTTTTCAGGTCTCGAACCCATCATTGGGGCTTTTGTTGCCGGGCTTGCGTTAAATCAATCCATACCGCACACTTCTGCGCTAATGAATAGGATTGAATTTATTGGTAATTCGCTGTTTATTCCTTTTTTCCTGATTTCGGTGGGAATGCTTGTTGATATTTCTGTGATTTTAAGCGGACCGACTGCAATTATTATTGCAGTAGTTTTAACTGTGGCGGCAATTATTGGAAAATGGTTTGCTGCCTTTTTCATCCAACGCGTTTTTAAATATTCTTCGGCACAGCGGCAACTAATATTTGGGCTTAGCAGTTCACATGCTGCAGCAACCCTTGCTGTAATATTGGTTGGGTATAATGCAGGTATTCTTGATATAAATGTGCTGAACGGAACTATTATATTAATTCTTATAACCTGCGTTGTGGCTTCGTTTGCAACTGAAAAAGCTGCAAAAAAAATTCAAATAGCAGAGAAAATCGATTCAACCACAAAAACCGAAAAGAATCTTACTGGAAGTGAGCACATTTTACTGCCCATTGCCAATTTAATGAACATTGACAAATTACTTGATTTTACTTTGCTTATTAAAGATCAAAAATCGGTTAATCCAATTACTGTTTTGTCGGTTGTGCCCAATGATACCCAATCAGAAATAAACATTTTATCAACCCGCAAAAAATTGGAAGAGTATGAAAAACATGGTGCTGCAGCTGAAATTAAAATTAACACAGTTGCTACAATTGCTATAAACGCAACTGTAGGTATCGAAAGGATTTCAAAAGAAATCATGGCTGATATTATTGTACTTGGCTGGCCAAAAAAACCAGGGATTTTGGAAAAACTGATTGGAGAAAGAATATATTCGATTGTAAATACTGTTGACAAGAACCTTTTTATCTGTAATCAGGAAAAATTATTGGTGTCACAAAACCGTATAATTGTACTTGCTCCACCTTTGTCAGAAAAAGAAATTGGTTTTGAAACCTGTTTAAAGAAAATCCTGAAATTATCAACCGAACTTAGTATCCCTGTCATTGTTTTTGGAACAAAAAACACATACGATGCTACTTCCATAAAAATCAGGCAAATCCGTTGGAATGGAAACATCCGTTTTAAGGAATTTACAGAATGGGAAGATTTCCAAATTTTGTCAAAACATGTAGATGATGATGATTTGCTTATTTTGATTTCAGCACGTAAAAATGCTGTTTCGCACCAAAAATACCTCGATCACATACCGTCAAAACTTGAGAAACATTTTCATTCAAATAATAAAATTGTAGTTTTCCCTCAGCAAAACCCTACTTTCCAGGAAAAAATTCAATAATAGTAAACTGATGTGAAACTTTGAAATGGGTTTTACATTGTTAATTTTGAGAAATAAATACTTTCAATTCTATGGTTTTTTTAAATACGCTCAATATTACCCTGCCTTTTACCGAGCCCGTAATTATTGTTGCGCTTGTACTATTAATTCTTTTAATAGGGCCAGTTTTTTTTGAACGCATAAGGATACCTTCCATTGTTGGTTTACTTTTAAGCGGTGCATTAATTGGGCAACATGGATTTAACCTTGTCCCGTCAGATTTGGAATTTAGCTTGCTTGGCACAATTGGGCTGCTTTACCTCATGTTTTTAGCCGGTCTTGAAATCGATTTGCTTGATTTCATCGAAAACAAATCGAAAAGTATTTTCATTGGTTTTGCTTCGTTTGCTGTACCGTTTATACTTGGATATTTCATTTGTCATACTTTTCTTAACCTCAGCATAAACGCATCCTTGCTCATTGGAGCAATGCTCTCGTCACATACACTTATATCTTATCCGCTTCTCGGAAGACTTGGAATAGTAAATAAATCAATTGTAACGATAATTGTTGGGGCAACAATTATTGCCGACATACTTGCACTTGTTGCAATGGAATTGATTACAAACTTTGCACAGGAAGGTTTTGAATTGGCCAGCCTCCTCGTACTTGGAATGGAATTTCTTCTGTTCTTCTTCATCGTTTTAATGGTTATACCCAAAATATCCCGAGTTTTTTTAAGTAAATATGAAGGCGATTTGGGAGTGCAGTACATATTCGTTTTGGTCATGCTTTTCGCCTCAGCATTAATTGCCTATCTTTTAGAAATAGAACCTATTATTGGAGCGTTTTTTAGCGGATTAGTGCTTAACAGGCAAATTATAAACAGTTCGCCGCTATACAAGCGGATTGAATTTATAGGTAACAACCTTTTTATTCCCTTCTTTTTAATTTCGATTGGGATGCTTGCCAATTTCAAGGTTTATCTTGAACACCCGGCCGAAATTGGCTTGGCGCTTGTACTTATTGCAACTGCTGTACTAAGCAAATTTGTGGCAGCATATATTTCAAAAGTATTGTTTCGACTTTCCGTATCAGAAAGCAATTTAATTTTCGGGCTAAGTGTTTCGCGTGCGGCATCGGCCATTGCAATTATACTCATTGGTTACAACATGGGTATTGTAAATGAATCGGTATTAAACAGCACAGTAATTCTAATCCTGATTACCTGCATTGCAAGCTCGTATATTACCCAATATGCAGGTAAAAAAATATTGCTAAAAGGAAATGAAACCATCACACGAAATACCGGACTCAAACATAAATTTCTGGTACCGGTTGCCAATCCTGCCAATATGGAACATCTGCTTGAATTTGCGGTTCTGATAAAACATGAAAACGAAAATATTCCCATTTATCCTCTGACGGTTTTTACCGACAATAATCAGGTACGTGAACAAATCGATGAAAATCAGTCAGCCATTATAAAAGTAACTGAATCACTTCAAACAGAAGTTATTTTCGAAATCATTTCAAGAATTGACAATAATGTTACAAACGGAATTGTTAGGGCCGCCGATGAAATAGTAGCCACAGCAATAATTCTTGGATGGAACAACCATTCTGTCCCTTTCCATATCTTATTTGGGAATGTACTCGACAATTTACTTAAGAAAACCGAGCGGATGTTGCTTGTGCTAAAAACTCCCTCATCATTTCGTGGAGTGCGCAACGTATTGTTGTTTTGTCCCGAGAATGCCCAGTTTGAACACGGCTTTCCTCTATGGCTGCAGACTATGACCACCCTGGCTGAAAAATTGCAACTGAAAATTAAAGTTAACTGCGATTCAGAACTTACCAACGAATCAATTAAAAATTACACTTCAAGAAATAATTCATCGAAATATTTCGACTTCCGTAAAAACGCTGTAAAACATCTGACCAATGATTCAATAAAACACACTTCGTCGGAGTTACTTGTTTTTGTTCATTCACGAAAAAAAGCGATTTCCCACAGTCGCAGTTTCGAGCATTTTTTAAACAACAGCATCAGCATGTACAAAAAAAACAATGTAATTATTGTGTATCCAGAGCAGTAGGAAGAAGGTTGTCTGGTTCTTTATGTTATCTGGTTATCAGGTAGTCAAGAATATTAAGTATTCAAAAATCCCAACCAATAGGACAACATTGACAACCATGGCAATTCGAAAATCCTGACAACAATGACAACATTGACAACCATTTCCAACTTCTTGCCCAACCAATAAACCTTTGTATATTTGGGGTTCTTTTGTAACTATTTTTTTTATTGAAATGAATTACAAAAGAATTTAGAAATATATCATACAATATTAATGGCTGAAATCGAATTTATCATAGCACTGACCGAACACCGTTCGTTGGGTAACATTTTCATACCTTATCTAATTAAAAAAGAAGATCAGTTTTACACGGTGTTGCATCATGTAAAACCGCGCGATTTTAAGACCGAACCCGATTACGAATTTAAACCCTATGAAAAAGAACTTGTCGAAATAATCGAAAAATACAGCGACGAAAAGTTGACGAAAAAATTTTCTAAGGCTGCCAACGTTAAAGGGTTTTATTCGACTTTAGTACCTGCCAATTTAAAAAAGAATATTATTCCGTTCATTGAGCAATGTATGTTTAAAGTAGCATCAATTCTCATGCTCAGCCCTGTTAGGTTGCTGAACAAGGATATGAAATATGCCAATTTGTATGATGAAGACGAGATAAAAGTCCAGCCACTATTTGCCCGCCCCGTTTTTTATTTTGAACGATTGGAAAACGAAACCCAATATATTTTAAAAATTTTTCAGGTTAACAAAGAAATAAAGTTGCTAAACAATGATATCAAGGTAATTGCAAACGAACATTGCCTATTTGTAAGGCACAATAAACTGTATGTTTTTGAAAAACTGAACGCGAAAAAACTGACCCCATTTTTAGAAAAAGAAGTGGTATCTATTCCACATTCGATGGAAGAAAAATATTACGGTGGTTTTATACTGAATGCAGTTCGCGATTTTGAAGTCCATGCAAAGGGTTTTACAGTTTCGGAAGAAGATGCAAACAAGTCGGTTGTGCTGAGTTTGGAAAGAAATTTACAATATGCTCCTTGCCTTGTTTTGAATTTTATCTACGGGAACGAAGAATTTCTGCCCAATTCAACAAGGAAACAGGCAGTCCAGTTTCGACACGAAAACGACACATACTTGTACCGGAAAGTAAAGCGCGATATTGATTGGGAAAATGAAATCCAACATTTTTTGAAGGAGGTCGGGTTGTTAGAAAAAAACGGTTACTACACATTGCCGGCCCTCGATATGCTTGAAAACGAGAATGCGCTTTATTTTCTAATAAACTGGCTCAACAAACACAAACCTCAGCTCGAAACAAAGCAAATTCAGCTTGTACAGGAAAAAATGGAAAAGCGGTATTACACAGGATTGCAGCAAATCGATGTAAAAACCAAGGAAAGCGGCGACTGGTTTGATATCCTCATTTCCGTCAATTTTGGCGAATTCAACATACCTTTTATCAAGCTGAAAAAATTTATTTTGAACGATATCCGTGAATTTGAACTGCCCAACGGAGAAATTGCCGTTTTACCTGAAGAGTGGTTTGCCCGCTACAAAGGGTTGATCCCCTTTGCTAAAATAAGCGGCGATAAACTAAAGTTTGAAAAACACCATTTTTTGTTGCTCCAAAACGAACTACAAGGAACAAGCGAATCGCTAGCCGGGAGGTTAAAAAAGCTGGATTTCCTTGAAAAAACTGATTTTCCGTTACCAACCGGATTAAGAGCAACTCTTCGAAATTACCAGTTGGAAGGGTATAACTGGATGCACCAACTTTATGAAAATGGGTTTGGTGGCTGCTTAGCCGATGATATGGGATTGGGGAAAACATTGCAAACTTTAGCACTATTGTTAAAACTTAAAAGGAAAAAACAAGGTGAAATAATCAATAATCCACTGGACAAAGGTGATCAGCTCCATATATTTGCTCAACCCTTGGCACAGGAAGAAAATCAACCGGCAAGTTTAATAGTGTTGCCAACTTCACTTGTGCACAACTGGGATAATGAAATTCGAAAATTTACCCCTGCCCTGAAAGTGTATAAACATGTTGGCATTCAGCGCAAAAAGGAGGTTGACCTTGCAAAAATGATCCCGTTTTATGATATTGTTTTGACGACTTATGGCACAGTTCGCAACGATATAAATATCTTGCGCGGCCTTGGTTTTTTTTATGCAGTCCTTGATGAAAGCCAGTATATTAAAAACCCGACATCGAAAACCTACAAAGCAATTTTGCAATTAAGAGCAAAATACCGGCTTGTTTTAACAGGCACACCCATTGAGAATTCGCTGTCGGATTTGTGGTCGCAAATGAATTTTCTAAATCCCGGATTGCTTGGTAGCCAAGCCTTTTTCCAAAAAAGGTTTATCACGCCCATCGAAAAACTAGCCGATGAAAAGCAGCAGGAACAGTTGCAATCGATTTTAAAGCCATTTATCCTCCGCCGCAAAAAAGATGAAGTTGCAAAAGATCTCCCGCCTCTTACAGAGCAGGTGCTTTTCTGCAAAATGGCCGATGAACAGGAAAAAATGTATGAAGAAGAAAAATCGATAATCAGGAATACGATTCTTGAAAATATTGAAAAAGAAGGGTTAAAAAAATCATCTCTTATTGTTTTACAGGGGCTTACCAAACTGCGGCAATTAGCCAACCACCCTTCGCTGCTAGATAAAGATTCGGAAGAAAGTTCGGGTAAATTTGACCAGATTATGGAAATGATCGAGAACCTTGTGGCAGAGAAACACAAAGTGCTTGTTTTTTCATCGTTTGTAACGCATCTCGAACTCGTTAAACAATACATCGAATCGAATAACTGGCGATTTAGCATGTTGACAGGGCAAACAACCAACCGCGAAAAAGTTATCAATGAATTTCAGGATGACCCCGAAAACCATATTTTCCTGATTTCGTTGAAAGCGGGAGGTGTGGGTCTTAACCTCACAAAGGCCGATTATGTTTTCATCATCGACCCATGGTGGAACCCGGCAGCCGAAAACCAGGCAGTGAGCCGTGCGCATCGCATTGGGCAGGACAAACAGGTTTTTGTATATCGGTTTATTACGGAAAACTCAATCGAAGAAAAAATTCAGCTTTTAAAAGAACGCAAAACCTCTCTGGCTGACAAATTCATCAATTCAAATAACCCGTTTAAGGAAATTACAAAAGAGGAAATTTTGGATTTGTTTGAGTAAGAAGGTAGTGGGTAGTGGGTTGCGGGTTTCTGGTTCAAAGTTCCGAGTTCCGAGTTCCGAATTCTGTATTCAAAGCCCGACTGAATGAGAATGTTGGGCACGTTCAAGTTATCTTTCTCACCGTTCTACACTTCCGTCTTCGGTATTTGGGTTTCCATCCTATTTCCTTCAGAATTAAGGATGCCATCCCCCACATAATTATCGGGGGGATGGCATCCTTACCTCGAGCTTCATGCTTCCAAATTCCGTTCTCAGTCTTCGGTCTTTTTCTTCCTCCACCAATTCTTTGGATTTAACTGATTTTTATATTTCGTAAAAAGTTCTTTTCCAACAAGCAATCCACCACTCCAGAATACAATTTCCATTAAAACAAGACTTGTTGTTGAGGCAATTACCTTAGTTTTAGTAGGAAGGTCAAAAAGTGGGATGATAAAAGTGGCAGCAAAAAAAACACCAGAAAATATCATAAGGAAAATGCCTAATTTGATTTGCCAGTTTTTTGAATTATTCATGCTTTTAAATCTTTAATTTATAAATCGGGTCAAGGAAATATTGTTTTTCAACAAAAAAGGGACGATTAAAATCATCCCTTTCGTAGTTTTATTTTTATACTATCAATTGATTCGTTTCGCCGCCCAGTTTATAGCATTTGTAATGTGTTCGATAATCAATTTGTCCTGAAAAGCTTCGTTTGTGTGGCCAAAACCTGTGTAAAACGAACGGATTCCATCCTTTTCATTCCACCAGATTAAAGGGTGGTCGCCCATCCTGAAATTGTCGTTGTCGAATTTTTTAATGGTACTTTCATCCAAAGTGGCAAGCACGTTAACATTTGGCCGCGGGTTTTCTTTAAAAGTGTACCATTCGTCCCAGGTGGTGTACGATTTCATTCCTTTGAACGGTTTCATAGCGGGGTGGTCTGATTTTTCGAAAATAACGGTGGCTTCCTGTTGTGCAGGATGTGTTTTGAAATGGGCTCCGTTTAGCTTATCGTAAAATTCCCAGTCGTATTCGCAGTCAGCAGAAGCGTGAATTCCAACAAATCCTTTACCGCTTTTCATAAATTTTTCAAAAGCCACCTGCCCACTGGCATCAACCGCATCGCCTGTAGGATTAAGAAATACAGCAACATCGAAATTAGAAAGAAAGGCATCAGTAAAAAGTCCTGCATTTTCAGTGGCTGTTATTACCCAATTTTGCTTCTTACTTTGGTCATATAGCATTTTTAAGCCAGATGAAATCGATTCGTGCCTGTAACCCATTGTTTTAGTGAAAACCAAAACATTTATAGGTTTATCGAATTCGGGTTTGTCATCCTGCGCTGTACATGCCAGGATTAAAAACAAAAAAGTGATAATTGATAGAAATAAGTTTTTCATGTTTTATTGATTTAGTTATGAATACTAAATGCAAGTTTAATAAAAAGAACAGAAGTTTTAAACCGTTTTAATATAAATCTTACTGTTCACTCTTGATGATTTTTCTGTAATTTTAATTCCAATTATTCAGAAAAACTTTAATACTTCTTCCGCTTGCACATAGAAATTGAGAAAATAGTTTTCTACTGCTCCCCTTCTTCCCATTCCGAATTATACAAGTAATCATTATAAGGGAAACGCTGCGAGTGGATATCTTTTACCAAATCGTATAAATGTGTTTTAAAATCCTCAAGGTTTTCTTTGAATTTGGCCGAAATAAAAAGTGATGGTGTGTTGTGTTTTGCCATCCATGAGCTTTTCCATTCTTCGAGAGAAAAATTTTCTTTTGTACGCAAACTCAAGTCATCTTCGTCCTTCTGTACATACGAAAATGCATCGATTTTATTAAAAACATAGATTGTCGGCTTGTCTCCGGCTTTAATTTCCACAAGTGTAGAATTTACAGTTTCAATTTGCTCTTCGAAACCAGAGTGCGAAATATCAACAATGTGCAATAAAACATCCGATTCACGCACTTCATCGAGTGTTGATTTAAACGATTCTACCAAACCATGAGGCAATTTCCGGATAAAACCAACAGTATCGGCCAGTAAAAACGGAAGGTTACCAATTACCACTTTGCGAACCGTTGTATCCAATGTGGCGAACAATTTATTTTCAGCAAAAACCTCCGACTTGGCAAGCATGTTCATAATAGTAGATTTGCCAACGTTTGTATAACCAACCAAAGCAACCCGCACCAATTTCCCACGGTTTTTGCGTTGAATTGACTTTTGCATGTCAATTTTCTTCAGTCTCTCTTTAAGCAGCGCAATTTTATCGAGAATGATACGACGGTCGGTTTCAATTTGTGTTTCACCGGGGCCGCGCATACCGATTCCTCCCTGCTGACGTTCAAGGTGGGTCCACATTCGTGTTAACCGTGGCAGCAAATATTGATATTGCGCAAGTTCAACCTGGGTTTTTGCATGTGCAGTTTTAGCACGTTTTGCAAAAATATCAAGAATCAGGTTTGTCCGATCCAAAACTTTGCATTCCAAAGTACGTTCAATATTACGGAGTTGCGTGGGTGTCAGTTCATCGTCAAAAATTACCGTATCCGCTTCCATCATTTTAATGAAAGTGCCAATCTCGTCCAGTTTACCTGAACCTACAAATGTTGCGTTATTAGGAACATCAAGCTTTTGAGTAAACTTTTTTAATACCACGGCACCCGCCGTATCTGCAAGAAATTCCAATTCATCCAAATATTCCTTTGCCTGTTTTTCATCCTGCGAACTGCTAATTAAACCTACAAGTACGGCCTTTTCAGTAATAGGTGCTGTTTCAATCATTGTTCTGTTTTAATAAAATAAAAACTCCCAACCCATAAATGGGTCGGGAGTGCAAAAATATCTTTTTTTTTTATTTCTTATTGTAGCTGGAAATTAATCGGAACTGTATATGAAACATTAACAGCTTTACCGCGTTGTTTCCCAGGTTTCCATTTTGGCAGAGTGTTTATTACACGAAGAGCCTCTTTATCAATCGATGGATCGACACCCCTGGCAATACTCGCATTACTAACCTTACCATCTTTCCCAACAACAAACGTTACATAAACTTTCCCCTGAATCCCATTTTCCTGAGCAATAACAGGATACTTAATTTGATTCGCAATATACGTGCGCAACGCCATTTCTCCTCCTGGAAACTCAGGCATATCCTCAACAATAAAGAATACCTGTGATTCTTCTTCCTCTTCTTCTGGTTTTGTGGATATCACAGGAGCAACATTAATTAATGTTTGATCATCAGCCTCTGAATCCATAATTTCCAAATCATCATCAATTAATGTTTTATCATCAACAATGTTTAAAACTTCGACAACCTTTGGTGGTGGTGGTGGTGGCGGTGGTTTAATTTCCTGTTCACGGGTAATCGGGATAATTTCCTCTTCCACGTTAGCTGCGTTAATATCTCCCAGAGAACCTGCTTTGGTCGGTTTGGCAGTCCATTCGAAAGCCACAAGCATTATTCCCAGCGAAACTACAAGCCCGATCATGAAGTACACATTTCTATTACTTTCCAGATCAACCTTTGGTGATTTCTTCACTTCCATTTTTGTTATTTTTATTAGTTTATATTCGATTTTTTACCTCAAAAACAGGGTCTAAAGATAAAAAATAATTATCAATTTCAAATGAATATTTTTTCGATTTGAAATTTCATTTTCTATTCAGATAATAACTGAACAAAGATCATCGATTTTTACTTTCACTTTTTCTTAAAGAACGTTAGCTGCAATTGCATTTTAATTTCTTACAAAAACTTTACCAAAAGTTTATTTTTATGAAGGATATTCAAAGCAATTTAAAAATTTATTTATATTTGTCGCCTCAAAAAGGGGGATTAGCTCAGTTGGCTAGAGCGTTTGACTGGCAGTCAAAAGGTCATCGGTTCGATTCCGATATTCTCCACTTTAGAAAACAAAGAGTTACAAAGTCATTAGTAACTCTTTGTTATTACCAAACAATTCTACCAACAACAACACTGCCCTCCAACACCGAATAACTGTTTGGCCCTTCGTTAAATAATAAATCCAGAATACTGAGATTGGGGACGAAACCAAGTTTATCAGAAAAAACCTGGGTATATTTTTGGGGTTGATATTCTAAATCGATTTTTGGGGAGATTTTTGGGGAGATTGCTTCACGTAAGTTTACTGTTCCATCCGGCACTTTTTCAAAATCAATTGTCAGCAATGTATTATTTTCAATTTCAAGAAGTTCGCAGATTAATTCATGGATTTTAAGATTGAAATCAAGCAGAAATCTTTGTTTTGATTCAAAAAACGGTTGAAAATCATCTTTGTAATATTCGAAAAAAGGGGAGGAATTGTAAGCTGAAAATACAGTTCGCCAATGGTTTCGTTGCCAGTCAGTGTCGTAAGAAATTTCGAGGTCTTTGATTAGGATTTTCCGCCCGCGCCCTTTTACTACCGGAACGACAAGCTGGATTGGCCCGTTCCCGCCCATGATCACGCACCTGTTGCGGTAGGTTTGTTTGTTGAAATGTTCGAACTGTTCAATATAAATTTCTTCGCAATTCAGGAATTTTGAATAATACTGAATCGGAGCGAAATAAGCTGTGTTGAGTAAAACGGTGTTCATTTTGCAAATCTGGGAAAAAGAGAAATAATACGCAAATCTGCTAAACTGTCAAACTCACAGATGCTAAACAATGTGCAGTTAATACATTCTAAAACCCGTAAGAAACACCTGTATAAAAACCAATTCTGTATGGACGAAAATCAACCAAAGAACTTGTATTGATAGAATTCAGATAATAATTAAAACGTGGTTCAATTGCCACAGCA
>JBBQPP010000070.1:0-12234 GCA_038217255.1 Bacteroidales bacterium
TTTTCTGCTTTGAAATCTTTGTCGGCTTTTGAAACAGCATCTTCATACGTTTTTTGTGCTGCCGAAAGTTGTGCCAGCAAAGTGCCGATTTCGGTTATTTTTTGTTGTGGATAAGTTTCTTCGGGTTTCATGGTTTGTGCAGAACGGTATTCGGTGCGGGCATTTTCGTATTGCTTTTCGTTGAAAAGATTGTCAGCTTTTGTGATGGCATCGGTGTAATTCTTGTCTTTCTCTGCCTGGATTGCGGCAAGTCGGGCGGCTTCGGCACTTGCGGCTGCTTCGGCTGTACGAAGTCGTTCTGCTTCTGCTTCTGCTGCAAGTCTGGTTTGTTCAGCAATTAAGTTCTCAATTTTTCCAATCATTTCGGCCGGATAGGTTTCATCCGGTTTTATCTGTCCCGCTTCACCAAAAGCTTCTTTTGCCTTTTCATATGACTTCTGATTAAACAAACCATCAGCTTTCGCTACCGCCTGCTGATAATTCTGACTGGTTTTAGTAATCTGACTTAAAATATTATTTATTTCTGCAATCTTATCTTTTGGATACTTCTCCTTTGGTTTAATTCCGCCTGCCTCATTATATTTTCCCTTCGCATTTTCGTAATCGCTTGATTTGAAAAGTTCATCTGCCTGCGCCAATGCCGAATTGTATTTGTCATCAACCCCGATAGCTGCTAACAAAACATCGATTTCCTTTATCCGATCAAGTGCATATTTGTCGCCTTGCCGAATTTCCAACGCTTCATTATAAAAATCCTTCGATTCGTTGAAATTTTTAGCATTGAACTGGTCATCGGCCTTTTTAATTAAATCAGCAAAATTTTCGACATTTTTTAACCTGGTTTTTATTTCATCTATCTGTTGCGTGGCGTATTTATCATCAGGCAAAATAGTTACAGCGGAAACATAGTCATTTAATGCATCCTGATATTGTTCTTTTTTATAAAATTTGTCGGCAGAAGCTATCAACTTGTCGTACATAAGTTTACCGGCAAGGTTTTGCATGATTTTTTTCACTTCCTCAACTTTTCGGGTTGCCGGTTCATCCCCAGGTTTTAGACTAAGTGCATTTTCGTATGATGCCAGCGACTTTTCATAAAACTGCTTCTGAAACATAATTTCGCCCTGTTCCATTGCCTGATCATAGTTCTTTTGTTTCTCGGCGTTGCTTGCTTGATTGGCCAAAATCTCACTTATTTCTTTCAGTTTACCTTTTGGATATGCTTCATTTGGTTTTATGCCAAGAGCTTCCTGATAATTTTTTGATGCTTCGTTGTACAACAATTGTTTAAATGAATTGTCGGCCTGAGCAATTATTGTGTTGTACTGTTCATCGGCCATTTTCTTTTTAAGCAAATCGTTTATCAGTTTAATCTGCTGGTTGGCGTAATTATCGTTTGGTATTATCGAAAGTGCCCGGTTGTAAGAGTTTTTAGCCTCAGCATACTTTTTTTGATTGAAGTACAAATCGGCTTCTTTAATTAACGCTGCGAACCTCTCTGCCAATGCTTTATCGAGATCGGCGGCAACCATCATCAACCCCAATAAATCGTTGATTTCGGCAATCCTGTCTTTGGGAAACGGTTCGTTTGGAAAAATTTTGCTTGCTGCTTTAAAGCCATCGAGCGCCGATAAAAATTGCTCTTTACTGTATTCATTGCGTGCCTGATCAAGCAATTCATCATATTCCTTTTTCATTTCAGCAAGTTCGGACTTGGTTAGTTTCGATAGGTAATCAGATTCTTTGCCAATCATTTTCGATTGTAATACAGCTTGTTCAATCAGTTTAGCAATCTGGGCATCATTGTAATACAACTCAGAAATGAAGTTGTCAACGTTTGGATTGTAATATATTTTAAGGACAGTATTGTCAACAAACGATTTGTCGATTCCCGGGATTTCGGTAAACAAATTAATATCGAGCGGAAAAGGAGGGAACTTAGGGTCTGACTGAATTACGGTTTTTGGTACAGCAGATTCAACAACAATTTTCTGGGAAAAATTATCTTTTAAACTAAAAATCAACTCGTATTTATGGTTGTAATTCAGCTCGACTTTATATCGGCCATCGGCGCCAACACCATAATTATCCAATCGGCGGCCATCCATAAACATTTGGATGATAGCACCTTCGACCGATCCCTGCTGCACACTTACCTTGCCTTCAACTGCAATGCCGTTACTCCGTTGTGCAGAAAGCGAAAAAGCACAAAAACTCAACAATAAACCTAAAACAAAACGCTTCAGAAAAAGTACCTTCATATTTCATATTCAATAAAGAAAAAACGAAGATATAAACAATAAATTATCACACTCCACCATTAATTTAAAATGGCTTTTTTTCAATAAAATAATTCGAACTTAATGTCTATATCAATATAAAAGTGTTAGTTTGCTTTCCATTTAACCGATCGGGAATATTTTATCTATGAAACGACCATGCAGAAAAGCTTCACAAAAGAGTATCTTTAAAAAGAGAGTTACATCGAATACATTTAAAAAACCAATAATTGTAATGAGATGAAACGGGAAGCAAGTCTATTTGAAGCACTCATACCTATTCTTTTTTTAATTGTTCTGTTGACCCTGAATGTGATACTTTTTGAAGACACACTTGCCGGTCCAAACCAGATTGCACTGATACTTGCCGCTACTTTTGCCGGATTAATTGCAATGCGACTTGGATACCGGTGGGAATCGGTGCGGGCAAAAGTTGTAGCGACCATTGGTTCGGCAATGCCTTCAATATTGATTTTATTGTTGATTGGTTCGCTGGCTGGAACATGGATGATAAGCGGTGTTGTACCGGCAATGATTTATTACGGGTTAAACATTGTGAACCCTAAATTATTCCTTGTTACAGCGGTGCTTGTGGCTTCGATTGTGAGTGTTGCAACCGGAAGTTCATGGTCAACAATAGCAACAATTGGGGTGGCTTTACTGGGAATCGGCAAAGCATTGGGAATGAGCGAAGCAGTTGTTGCAGGGGCAATCATCAGTGGTGCCTATTTTGGCGATAAAATGAGCCCGCTCAGTGATACAACAAACCTTGCCCCGGCAATGGCGGGAACGGATTTGTTTACACATATTAAATATATGGCTTTTACCACTACACCCACCTACATTTTGACTTTGCTTATTTTCCTTGTCATTGGATTTCGATACGATTTTGGAGAGACGGTAATAAACATTGAATCTGTGCAAAGTGCAATTGACGGCACTTTCAACACAAGCCCATTGCTTTTTCTTGTTCCCCTGATTTTATTTGCAATTATTATTTTGAAGGTCCCACCAATACCAGCATTAATTGCCGGAACTTTGCTTGGAGGTATTTTTGGAATTATTTTTCAGCCCGACATTATTAAAATCATCTCAGGAGTTACCGACAACTATGCAAAAGCTGCCTACATTACTGTAATGCAATCAATGTTTGGTGATATTTCGCTAACCACTTCCGACCCGAAAATTACTAAATTATTGAGCACTTCGGGGATGCGGGGAATGCTGGACACCATTTGGCTGATTCTTTCCGCCATGGTTTTTGGCGGGATAATGGAATCGGCAGGTTTGCTCAGGAGAATTACACAACCTATTATAAAACATGCAAAAAGCACGGGAAGCCTTGTGGCATCAACTGTCGTTACCTGTTTGTTTTTTAATACAACTGCATCAGACCAATATCTTGCCATTGTAGTGCCGGGCCGAATGTTCCGAAAATCATACGAAGACAAAGGTTTGGCGCCCGAACTTTTAAGCCGGACATTGGAAGACAGTGGAACTGTTACTTCGGTTTTAATTCCTTGGAATACCTGCGGCGCTACACAATCAAGGGTTTTAGGGGTTGATACCTGGACTTACGCGCCTTATGCTTTTTTCAATATTATAAGTCCGTTTATGACCATTTTGGTTGCTTACCTGAATATTAAAATCAGAAGGATTCCGTCACCTGAAAAAACTGAGAAAATAAATGAAGATATGGATTAGAGCTTTTTTGAGGTTTTTTTTAGGTCTTTTTATTGGATTCCAGCTGTATCCTCAGTGTGACTGTAAAGATGGAATCCAACCCGGAAATAAAAAACAAAATCCAAAAATAGGCTATAATTTTGGAATTCAGTATTAAACCAAAAGGTTAAATTTTGGTCAAACCAATTCAATCTTAAACTTTTACACTATGAAAACCGGTAAAATCATTTCAATCATCATTTCATTATTTCTTGTATCGAATACGTTCGCACAGAATTATAAAAACTGGCCGCAATGGCGTGGTCCACTGGCAACTGGGGCTGCTGAAAAAGGAAATCCACCCTCAGATTTTAGCGAAACAAAAAACCTCAAATGGAAAACCCAAATCCCCGGGAAAGGTCACGCCACACCTGTTGTTTGGGAGAAAAATATCATAGTTCAAACAGCGGTTCCTACAACTGAATTGGGCGACGCCACATTGAAAAGCGAATCTTCGAGAATGCCCGGAACATCAACAAACTTTATTCAGGAGTTTAAAGTAATATTGGTTGACAGAGAAACCGGAAAAATCAAATGGGAAAAAACTGTTGCCAAAGAAATGCCAATAGAAGACACCCACAAACTCGGCAGTTGGGCATCGAATTCGCCATGTACCGACGGGAAATTTATTTATGCTTATTTTGGTTCGCGCGGTATGTTTTGTCTCGATTTTGAAGGAAATATCCTTTGGCAGAAAGATTTCGGGCAGATGACGAAAGTGATGAATTTTGGGGAAGGAGAATCACCATTCTTATATAAAGACAGGCTGTTTATTCAATGGGACAGCGAGGATCAGTCGTTTATGGCCGCATTGGATAAAAAAACCGGAGAGGAAGTTTGGAGAGTGGATCGGGATGAAAAATCATCATGGGCTACACCATTCGCAGTTGAGGTAAACGGAAAAATACAAGTAATTACAAGTGCGACAAATCAAGTCAGAAGTTACGATTACAATACCGGCGAAATTCTTTGGACAAGCTCTGGGTTGACAAGAAATGTGATTCCAAACCCGGTTTATGCCGATGGAATTTTATATGTAATGAGCGGATTCAGGGGAAATGCACTTCAGGCGATTGACCTTGCAAAAGCTAAGGAAGATATAACAGGCACCGATGCGATTCTTTGGACTTATAATCAGGATACTCCATATACACCTTGTCCGCTTCTGATGGATGGAAAGCTTTATTTTCTACGTGCCAATAACGGAGAATTAACCTGTTTGGATGCCAAAACGGGAAAAGTGTTTTATTCAAAAGAAAAACTGGAAGGAATTGGGAATCTTTATTCTTCACCTTCGGGTGTTGGCGAACGTATTTATGTTGCGGCCGAAAATATTTGTGTTGTGATAAAAGCAGGTGAAAAATTTGAAATCATATCATCAAATGAATTGAATGACAATTTTCATGCATCGCCTGTGATTGTGGACAATGAGCTAATTTTGAGAGGCTTTGAATCTTTGTATTGTTTCTCGGAAGAGTAAATTTAACCTAAAATAATTGCAAAAAAAAGGGTCCTGCTTTCACAGAACCCTTTTTAATATATCTCTTTGTTAAACTACTTCAACATTAATTGCCACTGGACCTTTGTCGTTTTCTTTGATTTCAAATTCAACCGACTGCCCTGCTTCCAAGGAAAAGACATTGTCTTTAACTCCGGAACGATGCACAAATAAATCTTTGTTGTCTTCCGACTGGATAAATCCAAATCCTTTAACCGCATCGTACCATTTTACGGTACCTTTCATTTACTGATTAGTAACGTTCTCTGCGCTGGTAGCCGCCGCCACCACCGCCACGACGATCACCTCCGCGACCACCAGCGCCACCGGTAGTTTCACGTGGTTTTGATTCGTTCACTTTGATGTTCCTGCCGCTAACTTCAGCATTGTTTAGTTCTTTGATAGCGTTGTTTGCCTCTTCATCGCTTTCCATTTCAACGAATCCAAATCCTTTGCTTCTTCCTGAAAATTTATCAGAAATAATTTTGGTTGTAGCTACTTCACCATACTCTTCGAAAATTTCTTTTAAATCTTCCTCGCCTAAGTTAAACGGAAGATTTCCAACATAAATGTTCATGTGTTCCTTTTTAAAAATTAATAAATCCAATTTTTTAAATTACTAAACAATACCACCAACTCTGTGTTACATTTCCAGGATTTAAGAATATTACAAAATTGGAAAACCCTGATTTACAAATAAATTCCGTGGATAAAAACAAGAAAGGAGAACCGCCCGACTGTCTTAAAAAATTCACTAAAAAAAGACCATCTTATTAAAAAATCAGACAGTATCAAGGTAAAAACCCGTTTACTACCATTATTTTAACGCGCCAAAGGTAACCTATTATTCCAATAAACAATTAGAAATACACTTATTTTTACAATTTGACGTTTTTCAAATCATTTAATTACAAGAAGAAAATTTGTTTAAGAAACCAAATCTCGAATTACAATGCTGCTAAGGAAACAACCGAAAACAGGTGGCATATAAGAAATTGTGCCAACCGTTGATTTTTTGTTTCTGCTAGTTTCGACCCTGACAGCACTTTTTTCAATTTCTTCGGGGGAAAACACAACTTTTACGCCTTTTTTAATTCCTAATCTTGAAAGTCGTTTGCGAAAAACCTTTGCCAGTTTGCAATTATTCGTTTTTGAAATGTCAGCGATTTGAACTTTTAAAGGATCAGTTTTACCGCCCGCCCCCATTGAACTTGCAACTGGAAAACCCATTTGAACGGAATGATAAACTAAAGCTACTTTGGGTGTAAGTGTATCGATGGCATCCACCACATAATCAAAAACATGATTTTTCAATAGTTCAACAATTTCAACTTCGGTTAAATAATCGTTAATTACTTTTAATTCGATTTCAGGATTGATATCGCGAAAACGTTCGGCAAGAATTTCAGCTTTGGGTTTTCCAACATTGCTTATAAGTGCCGGAAGCTGGCGGTTTCGGTTCGTTGTTTCTACAACATCACCATCTACAATTGTCATTTTACCGATTCCCGCGCGACAAAGTTGTTCGGCCGCATAAGCGCCAACTCCGCCTAAACCAACCACCAAAACATGAGCTTGTTTTAGCTTTTCTAATTTTTCGGGACCAAAAAGTAATTCTGTTCTGTCTAACCAGTTCATAGGATAGTTCAAAGTTTCGAATTTAAAGTTGCAGGATGAAGGTTACAGCTTATTTGGCAGCAGTTATTGGTCATTGTTCATTTAGTGTCCTTTTTCAATCTTTTTTTTATTGGGAATTGGTTATTGAAAATTCGATATTGAAAATTCAAAATATTGGAAAATTATCCGTTTTACCTACTTCGTGCTACTCACTTCACGCTTCCCGATTTTTTCCGTCTTTAGTCATCTTTCTTCCTACTTCGTGCTTCCTTCTTCCCACATTCTTCTTTTCTTCAGAACCTGCTAATGAGCGAGCTCTCTATCCTGTTAAAATTATTCCAGATTTCATTTTTAAGGATATCTAAGGAAACATTTTTCAATTCGGCAGCCTTTTTATAAATCGTATCCACCTCAGTATCATATTCATCGGTTTCGAAAAATATATTTTCCATGGGCAAGCATTTCAGTGATTCAATCGACTTTGAATTTTCATTGAATAGGCTTTTACCAAACGAAAACATGAATCCTTGCTTACCGAGCAGCTGCGTGGTTTGCACATTACCGGTGTAACCGTGTAAAATCCAAGGCATTTCGGGATGCAATTTTCGATGAAGTTCAAACACTTCGTTATATGCTTTTACACAATGGATTATCAACGGTCTTTTAAATTCTTCGGCAATAAAAGCATGGGCTTTAAATACACGTTTTTGTTCCTCAATATCGCCATCAATTTTTTTATCTAAGCCACATTCACCCACAAAACAAACATGGTCAAATTCAAGCGCTTCTTCAACTTCCCTCAACATTTCATCGTTTTCCTCCTGTGATTTTAAATGCCAGGGATGCAAACCAAAAGAGTAAAAGTTTCGTCCGGTAAAAGCGGCAAAACCTTCGCCTGGAAAAATATTCTGCACGATAATCGTATTTGTTTCAACACGATCCAAGTGAGTATGTATATCGATATAGGGAACAGGCTTCATTTCCATGGTATCATCAAGGGGATATATTTTTGTCAGCAAATCTCGAGAATTTTTTTAACTACATTTTCAGCACCATCAGCAATTTGGTCGATAGTTGCGTCAAGCATGTAACATGGCGTAGTTACTAATTTGTATTTTTTGTCGTAAACAATTTCGCCATGACTTTTCTCGATATGGGTAGCCCCAAATGTTTCAATTGCCGATGAAGCTGCTTCTTCGTTACCGATTGTCACCTCAACGTCAACAAGAACTTTCGCTATTAAAACCGGAGAAATGCAAAGTGCTCCAATAGGTTTTTCTTCAATAACAGTGCTTCTTATTGCTTTTTCAACCACCGGATTTACAGTGCAACTTGTCCCTTCAAATGCATACGTGCAAAGGTTTTTTGCCACCCCAAATCCTCCCGGAAAAATAAGTGCATCAAACTCTTTTGCTTTGTAATCCGATAGCGGTTTTATATTACCACGAGCGATCCTTGCGGCTTCTACCAATACATTCCGGGTTTCCGGCATTTCTTCGCCAGTGAGATGATTGACCACATGCGCCTGATCAATATCGGGGGCAAAACATTGATATTGGGCCCCATTCCGGGCAATGGCCAGTAAAGTTATGGTTGCTTCATGGATTTCTGATCCGTCATAAACCCCGTTTCCTGCTAATACAACTGCTATTTTTTTCATTTTCTTTTTAGATTATAAGACTTATGGACTTTAGATTATTAGATTTTCAGAACTAAGTATCCAAAATCTAACATCCAGTATCTAAAATATAGAATCAAGCAACAAAATTACAGTTTAAGACCGAAACTAAAAGAACAAGCGCAGTTTATTTCAGGTGAAATTGAAGCAAAATCATTGAATCTCTTCCAAATTATATGGTGTTTCCTGATAAACGTAATAATTCAACCAATTGGAGAAGAACAAATTAGCAGTCGATTTCCATCTCATTAAAGGGGAATTCTCAGGGTTATCATCAACATAATAATTTAATGGCATTTCGATGGGTAAGTTTTTGGCTTTGTCTCGTTTATATTCGCCATCAAGCGTGTGCCGCGAATATTCGGAATGGCCGGTAATAAAAAGCTGTTTACCATTTTTTGCCTTCATAATGGAAACACCTGCCATTTCGGAAGAAGCAATAATATCAAGCGCATCTACTTTTTCAATGTCCCTGGCTCGTATTTCGGTGTGGCGAGAGTGGGGAATATAAAATTCATCATCAAAACCCCTGAAAATGGGCAATTGATTATTTGTGTTTGTATGTTTAAAAACACCAAACAATTTCTTATCGAGCGGGTATTTTGGCACCTTGTAGTAATGGAACAAAGCCGCCTGTGCCGCCCAGCAAATAAATAAACTCGAAGTCACATGGTGTTCTGACCAATCAAGGATTTGTTTCATTTCATCCCAGTAGGTAACTTCCTCAAAAGGTAACTGTTCAACGGGCGCACCGGTAATAATCATCCCATCGTACTTTTTGTTTTTCAACTGGTCGAATTCACGATAGAATTCCTTCATGTGCTCAGAAGGTGTATTCTTGGGTTGGTGCCCTTTTATTTTCATAAAATAGATTTCGATTTGCAACGGCGAGTTTGAAAGCAAACGCAACAAATCAGTTTCAGTCGAAATTTTTAATGGCATCAAATTCAGGATAATAATTTTTAATGGACGAATATCCTGACGTGCTGCGCGCGTTTCGTTCATCACGAAAATATTCTCCTCTTCCAGGATTTTGATGGCAGGTAAAGTATCTGGAATTTTTAGTGGCATTTTTTTTAGTATTTAGATTAAAAGTACTGAGTATTGAGTACTTAGTACTGAGATATTACAAATCAGCAATTTAGCTTACATTCTTACTTCTCGATACTTTATACTCTGTACTCATTACTTTGTACTCTGTACTTATTACTTAAAACAATCAACCAATTTTAGACAAAGCTTGTTCAAAGTCTGCTATAATATCGTCGATATGCTCCAGACCTACACTCACACGCAATTGAGTTGGATAAACTCCTGCTGCAATTTGAGCTGCTTCAGGCAATTGTTGATGAGTGGTTGCAGCAGGCTGTATAATCAGCGTTTTTGAATCGCCAACATTTGCCAAATGACTTACCATTTCCAGATTATTAACAACTTGATTGGCAGTTTCTTTGTCACCTTTAACAATAAACGACAAAACTCCACCCGCACCTTTTGTCAGGTATTTTTTTGCATTTTTATACGAAGGATGACTTTCGAGCCCAGGATAATTTACACTTACCACTTTGGGGTGTTTTTCAAGCCATTTTGCCAAAGCCAAAGTATTTTGAACATGACGTTCCATTCTTAGCGATAAGGTTTCCAAACCTTGTAAAAGCAGGAATGAATTGAACGGACTGATTGCCGGGCCAAAATCGCGCAAGCCTTCAACACGGGCTTTTATTATAAAACCTATGTTTCCAAACGGGCTGTCAAAATTAAATACGTCCCAGAATTTCAATCCGTGATAACTATCAGAAGGTTCAGTTAAACCTGGGAATTTACCATTTCCCCAATTGTAATTTCCGGCATCCACAATCACACCACCAATACTTGTTCCGTGGCCGCCAATCCATTTTGTAGCCGATTCAACCACTATATTTGCACCATGTTCGATCGGCCGGAAAAGGTAACCACCACCAGCAAAAGTATTATCGACAATCAATAGAATATCGTGTTTTTTGGCAAGGGCAGCAATTGCATCAAAATCAGGGATATTAAAACCCGGGTTACCAATTGTTTCCACGTAAATGGCCTTTGTTTTTTCGTCAATCAGTTTTTCAAACGAATCGGGTTCCAAATCGGCAGCAAACCGGGCTTCAATCCCCAGCTTCTTTAACGAAACTTTTAACTGGTTGTAACTTCCTCCATACAAGTATGGCGAAGTTACAAGGTTGTCGCCCAAATTGAGGATTGATGTAAAAACAAGGAACTGCGCAGCATGACCGGAAGCCACAGCTAAACCAGCGACACCGCCTTCGAGAGCTGCCATCCGCTGTTCAAAAACATCAGACGTCGGGTTCATGATGCGCGTATAAATGTTGCCAAATTCTTTTAATGCAAACAAATTTGCTGCATGTTCTGCATCGTTAAAAACATACGAAGTTGTTTGATAAATTGGCACTGCCCGCGAATTGGTGGTTGCGTCGGGTTTTTGTCCTGCATGTTGTTGCAGTGTTTCGAAACTTAATTTTTTTGTTGTCATTTTTATTTATTTTTTAAGAAAGAATGCTTTATATATTTCACGTACGCTCTTCTCTTTGTCTGAGCTTTTTACCACAAGGTAACTTACCAAATCGGAAGCACCCGAACCACTTAAAACCACATTGATTTTATTTTGTGCAACAGCATTAAAAATCTTTGCAGAAACGCCATAATTTTGCTGCATCCCATGACCGATAATCCCAATCAGCGAAACGTCTTTGATTAAATGGATTTCTTTTACCGAAGAAAATCCCAGCTTCTGAATCAATCGCAGTGCTTTGTCGCCAGTGCTTTTCTCCAAAATCAAATTGATTGAAATCTGCGAAGTGATTACCGATTTAATATTAATTCCTGCATCATTTAAACAAGTGGTAACCTTTGCCAAAATCCCTGGTTTTAAACCAACCCCAGGGCCGTCCAATTTCAGCAGTGAAATATCGTCGGAACAAGCCACACTTTTCACAATTTTATCGTCAACAAAAGTTTCGGTGTTTATAATTGTATCAACCTTCCCAGTGGGTGTCGCTGTTTCCAAAACTTGTATCGGAATGTGAAGGTGTTCAAGCGGTTCAACTGTTCGCGGATGAAATGAGTAATGTTCAAAATATGCCAATTCACTTGCTTCGGAATAAGTTAACCGTTCAATAATTGGTGGATTTGCTACGATTACCGGATCAGCTTTTTGGAAAATATTGTCCAACCCCCACAATTCAAGTTTTTCAATGCCAAGAAATGCAGTTAAAGCCGCAGCGGTATAGTCAGCCGCCGACTTTCCTGTGCGTACAATTTTGCCATGTTTTGTGATTCCGTAAGTTCCTGGAATTAGGAAAACAGATTCGGATAAGCCCAATATTTTATCAATATTAACAGATAGAAAAGTTGCACTACCGTTGTCTGAAGTTGCTTTTAGCTCAATT
>JBBQPP010000071.1:0-12012 GCA_038217255.1 Bacteroidales bacterium
GCTCAGTAAAGTTCCATACGTTTCCATCAACTGTTACTTTGTAGTTAGGATGAAAGCCTGAGTTGTCAAAAAAGTGTGTAAAAAACCCACCTTCTTTTTCATCGTAACCTATTATTTCAGTTCCTATAAAATGTTTATCACCAAGTTTCGCATCCAAGGTGTGCAGTACAAAAAAATACCCCGGTAACCATTCATAAGTTTCATCGCTTATCCATGGTACGGCTGATGCATACGGATTATCCTTTTGCTGTCCATCGGCATAAGATTTACCTTCTGCATGCCATTTGCCAACAAATACATCAAGCTGCTGCATTTCTTGCTGATTAAGTTGCTCTGAATTTTTCTGATTGGTTTCCATTTGCGTTGATTAAAATTTTAGAATTATTTGTCTCTTTAGTTGATGAATGCCTGCGATAGTATGAGCGCTAAGGCTAATACTTTTTGCTCCCGCTATCAATTCCCGTGTATAAATAAAACTATACCCGGTTTGTTTTTTTACTTCCTTAAATAGTTTCTCAATAGAAGCGTTTTTTAGGGATAAAGTAATATTCTGTGAATATCCTTTTGCTGCAGCCTGCATGCAGGTTGCAAACATCAAAATGATGGTTATCTTCATAAACCACAGAGTTTTGAGGAGCAATCTTCGTTTTGGTAAGGATAGATTGACTTGAGTAAGAATGTTCATACTTTCGCAATGTTTTTAGTTAATAAATAAAATGGTCCGCAATGATTATGACAATTGTTAACTTGAACTTCTGCCGCTTCGGATGCAACCCGAAGCGGTTTTGTTTCAATTAGCTT
The DNA here is from genome assembly GCA_038217255.1 of Bacteroidales bacterium. Classification (GTDB taxonomy): domain Bacteria; phylum Bacteroidota; class Bacteroidia; order Bacteroidales; family Prolixibacteraceae; genus Draconibacterium. Next base: position 802 of record JBBQPP010000071.1, read on the forward strand.
TTTTATATTTCACCTTATCGGGTGACAATTACCTTTTTTCCCTGAATTTCAAAATGAACCTGTCCCGTTAATTCCAACAATTTTAATGTTTCAGAAAGAGGTTCATTTTTCGGAATGTCTGCAACGAAATGTTGTGATACCTTAGTTTCAAAAACAACATCCACATCATACCATCTTTCCAACTGTCTCATTACAGTTTCAATATCTGCATCATCAAACTTAAATATTCCATTTTTCCAGGCCGTCACTTCTTCGATGTCGGAGTTGTTTACTACTTTAAAATTACCGCCTTCTTTCCCCACCATAGCCTGCTGTCCAGGGATGAGTAGTCCTTTGTCCCGCCCCCTTGAAATCGCTATTTTGCCTTCTAAAAGGGTGGCCTTCATGGCCTCATCATCGTCATAAGCTTTTACGTTAAAATGGGTTCCCAGTACCCTGATGTTCATGTCTCCTTTTTGAACTATGAACGGGAGATTTGCATTTTTTGCAATCTCAAAATAGGCTTCACCAGTCATTGTTATTCTCCTTTCGTTGCCCGAAAAGGCGGTTGGAAAAGTAATGGAAGAAGCGGCATTAGCCATACATGGGACCCATCGGGCAAGGCTAATTGGTACTGATTACCCCTTTGTGTGGTTAAAGTATTGAATAAAACAGTGCTTGATTTTTCATTTAGTGAGTTGTAAGATATTAGCCCGTTATTATTTACAATGGAAGCATTCCCTTGCATGCCAACTGTCCCGTTGGCAACACTATCCAAGCTTATCTTCGCTCCGTTTGCCAACGTTAAAACAGCGCCACTATTTCCCGGCGCGACATCATTTTTAAAAATTTGCTTCGTTGAAAGAGCTACATTTCCCACTTCCCTGTTTTTTACGGAAAAGAGTAAATAAGCGGCAGATGTAAACAGAGTTATGGCAGCAGCGGCTACCCATTTAAAGCGAACAGAAAAGTGTTTAATCTGATTTGTATCCAATAAAGCGATAACTTTCCCTTCTTCATTAATACTTTGCAGTAAACGGTTTTCTATAGCTTTTGCAAGTACTTCTTTTTCACCTTGCTCCCAATGCCAATTACCTTCATCGTTCAAATATTGGTACCACTGCTCTACTATTTTAATTTCTTCCGGATTAACATTACCATCCAGGTAACGTTGCAAAAGTTTGGTGGCCAGTTGTAAGTCCATTATTGATTTTTTATAGCAATCGCTATATACATGTCAGCTAACTAAACACAAAGGGGTAAAAAAAAAATTAAAAAAATTAAAATAGAAACGGGAGGGATAAAATAATAAGAAAGGCTGCAATTTCGGAAAGAGCAGATCTAATTAACTTCATTGCGTGCTGAATGGGCTTTTTGACGGTTTCTTCTGAAATTCCCATTTGACCGGCAATCTCTTTGTGGCTTAGATATTCTTTGCGGCTTTTCCAATAAACAGCATGCATCTTTGGTGGCATTTTCATTTCCACCAATTGAATAACATCTTCAATTTTTTCTGTTTGCATGCGTGCTTCGGCATCATTTAAGCAAATCAGTTCGGTAAGCTTTGTAATAGCCTTAATATATTTATTCCCACTCGCATGCTTTTCAATAAAATTAATTGATTTATACCTTACGCTTGTATGAAGGTATGCGGTAAGTGATCCTGTAAGGCTCAGTTCACGCCTGCGTTTCCAAAGTGATAAGGAAATTTCTTGTACGATATCAGCAGCATCTTCCTTTGAAAGAATCACTTTAACTGTCGAGACAAATAAAGATTCCCAATGCCTCCTGTAAATTAATGTGAAAGCATTCTGGTCGTCATTTTCCGCCATAAAAATGAGTAATTCTTCGTCAGTATGTATTGATTTTGGTTGCAAGCAATCGTTTTGAGTTCAAAAGTAAAGTTAATAAAAAAATAAAATAAGACTATCGTTCAAAAAATTTCCCTGCTTCGTTAATCAAGTCCGTTACAATTAGTCATTTATAACGTTACCTAATCCCGAATCAGGAAAGCGATCAGTAATTCTAAAATCTAAATTCAATTCACCTAATCGGTGCATAGTGACATATAAATTAGACGCAGCTTCTCTTAAATCACCTTCGACTGATAAGACTTTCTGATGCCTTATATCAACAGAAGTAATTTTACTTTTTGAAAAGTAAACCCCAACTTTCTTACAAGGAAATACTTTTATGAATTGTGTTACATGTTTTACTAAGAAAGCGGCAGTTGATGATGCATATTGTCTAAGTAACATTCCGGGTGCATCAAGATTATTTTCCTTTTCATTTTTGATTTGAATTTGTCCAATCGTAGTTTCGATATCTCAACGGTAATTGATCCCAATTTGTATAGACCAGTTCTTATTTTCAAAACCGATAGTTGTAGATTCAATTCCGTTTTTGCAATTGCCGCCATCCAGCACCATGGGTATTTTATTTTTAAAATACGATGCAACATGCATGGCACTTGTAAACCTAATGTAGCCAAGCGGGCCCTTGAAGCGGCCAATGGGAAATTTATTTCATTCAATAGAGTCAAAGTTCTCGGATGATTCGGTATTCTGTAGCACGAGGTTTCTCTACTACCTGAAATCAAATCTGAAACTGAAGGTTGCTTTTTTAATAATAATGTCAATGAACCCGAAAAAAATATTTACTAACAATCTTGCTTTTTTGCCGGAATGTCTTTCGCTATTTCGTCAATCTCGTTAGACGATTTAACAAGCACAATTAACGGATTAAAACGAGTCTTTGTTTTATTTCAAAAATTTAGTTTATCGTCTTTTTGCTATAATGTTTCCGGCTAATCCATACACGGTTTCGGTAGGAATGGCAACTATACCTCCGTGATTTAAATGTCAGCAGTTTTGAAATTATCTTTTAAAATGATGGTCGTAATTTTTTCACTTTGTTATCTTTCTTTTTGAAACACTAAGCGTTTGCCGTAAGCTGATACATTAAAATTTCCATTATCAAAAACATAATGACCATTAACAATTGTTCCCAGCACTTTACTTTTAAATTGGTATTTTGTAACAGGTGACCATGCACATTTATATAAAATGGAATCTTGTGAAGCAGTCCACTTTTTATTTAAATCAATCAGAACTAAATCGGCATAATATCCTTCTCTTAAATACCCCCTTTCTTTGATACGATAAACTTCGGCCACATTATGACTAGTTCGTTGCACAATTTCCTGAAGTGAAATATTATTGTTGTGATACATCTCTAATAAAATTGGTAAAGCATGTTGCACTAACGGACTTCCTGATTTGCTTTGGAAATTGTTTCCTGTTTTTTCTTCCATGATGTGAGGAGCATGGTCGGTGGCAATAATATCCAGCTTATTCTCTTTCAGTGCTTGAAGTAATCCTATTTTATCTCTTTTGGTTTTTATTGAAGGATTCCATTTTATTAAAGAGCCTTTTGTTTTATAATCATCATTAGAAAACCATAAATGATGCACACAAGCTTCCGCTGTTATCCGTTTTTGAGAGACAGGAATTTTAGCATCAAAAAGTGTGGTTTCTTTTTTAGTTGATACATGCAAAACATGAAGACGTGTATTGTGCTTTTTAGCAATCTCAATTACTCTTCTTGTAGCTTGGTAACAAGCATCTTCACTTCTGATTAAGGAATGACATTCAACAGGTATTTCACTTACATATTTATTTTTGAATTGCAACAAATTTTTTTGAATGATGCTTTCATCTTCGCAATGAAGCGCAATTAAAGCATTTGATTTTGAAAAAAGTTTTTCTAAATAATCGGGATAATTACAAACAAGTCCATCTTGGTTATCAAAATATAATCCGTCATCACTTAATCCGCAAACATTTTCATTATTTATTTTTAAACATTCTTCTAAATTATTTTTATTGATACCCATGAAAAAAGAATAATTGGCAAAAGAAGAATTTGACGCTAATTGATGTTTCTCTTCAAGGAGTTTGATTGTAGTTGTGTTTGGATTTGTGTTTGGCATATCCATGTAGGAAGTAATGCCACCTGCTACAGCCGCTCTTGATTCCGAATAAATGTTTCCTTTATGCGTTAACCCCGGCTCACGAAAATGCACCTGGTCATCTATCATTCCTGGAATAAGAAACAATCCTTCTGCATTAATTATTTTTACGTGTTGATTGGCAGCGGTGATAGCACTTTCTATTTTTTCAATCCTTTCCCCGCGAATTAAAACATCAGCCACTGTAATTTTTCCTTCATTTACTATCGTTGCACATTTTATCAAAGTTCTATTCATGTACAATGTTTATGGGTTGCAATAATCGCAATACATCGGGTCTTCCTGAGTTATGTTGAAAGGGAATTCTACTTCTTTTCTGAAACCGCATTTTTTACATTCATAGATATGGCTTAAAGTTGAGCGTGTGGGCAAGCCGCATAAGCTACACGGAAGCCCTTTTATGGTATCTTTAATTTCAAAGCCCCGAGTATTGCAATCTGGGCAAAGAGAATTTATTTTCTTAATAAGTTTTTTTGTAGCGGTTTCTATTACCTCCATTCTTGTAGGATTATAAAGTGCTCTCATATCCGTTTCTATGTAGGCACTTCCATATCTATTAAAAAGTATTTGACATGCTTCAATAAGCGTCTCCCAATCATTAATTCCCTTAATAATTTCTGTGTAATCATCCTTTGCTTTTCGCAAAATCAAAGCATGTGAAGGAAATCTTGCGCTGTTGGCAAATTCAGTTAATTCCTTTTCTGTTTTTATTTCAGCGCCGTTAAAGTTTGTTTTCAGACTTAGCTCCCTTTCAATTATTTCAAGGTTATTTTTTTTATCAATCAACATTAAAAACTCGTCGTCGGCATGAACAAAAAATATGGAAGGATGCGGACCGAATGAACCTTCACTTGCAATACCTAAATCACAATTATGTAATTCCATTGCCAGAAGACATTTATTTCTCATGGATGTTATGGGATCATCCTTACGTTCAATTTCTCCTGTAAAAGTTCCGAGCAAATCGGTATCAAAATTTTCAGGAGCAAAACATTTTACACCAAATGCGTCTTCAAATAAAGGAGCAATTATTTTTTCCTTTTGGTGCTTTGTACCAATTATTAATCTTCGATTTTCAAACATAAAGGAGAATCATTAATGAATTTCCAGAACTGACTCCAGTCCTATTTTTGCTTTCTTATCAGTGATAAAATTCCTTACTTCGTATAATTCTTTTTGCAATTGCTTTATTCGCTTTTCCCGCATTTTAATATCTTCTTCATCAGAAAGAGAATGAATTTTATCCTCATGGAATTTAATTTTTACATGTACCATTTTTGTAATAATGTCAATGGCTTCCTGTGAGGAAAATTGTCCTTGTAAAAGTTGTAGGTTCATCGCTGTTTTTTTAATTGTTAAAATATTTACTTCGATAAAAAGGGTATTTATTTTCAATAGATAATCCCTGGTTATTCAACAATGGTAATTTGTACTGAGCCCTCTATTTTTAACTGCAGGTCTTTTTTTTCTGCCATATCAAAGATTTTTTTTAAGTCTCCCTGTACTTTTTTTAAGTCCTGTATCCGTCTTTGTGAATGTGCCGCATCTTTACCAAACCTCTCCTGGCTGCTAAAATTTTCCATTGTATGGTAATGGATTTTATTGCTTATCAGGTTAAAGAGAACTTGTGCAGCCTCTGATGCGGCGAAAGTGCCGGTGATCAATTTAAAATCGTAGTTTTTATCCATGTTATTTCAAGTTTTATTGGCCTTGCCCAAGTGAGAATGCAGGTTTACCATCGAACGAATACAAATTTTCTGTTTTAATCGTATCGATATTTTTATCAATTGCCTTCTGCAACAATTCAATAATTTGCCCTTTAGTTATTGTTGTTTCGCTAACGGATTTAAAACGGCAACGCCAATGGTCAGTACAAAAAGTTTCTTCGAATCCCTCCGGCCACACTTTTATGCCGCGATTAGTTATCATGGAAAGTTTTATTGCATCGGTGTTTAGTTGCTCCAGTTGGTTTGCTAATTCATCAGGAGTTTTATCCACACAATCCACAAACACATCAACCCCGAGCAATTCTTTTACCTGTGGTTGTTTGCGTTTATACTTTGGGAGTTTTAATGCTTTTCCTTTTGCATAACTTACTTGCCTGAGTGTAGCGGGATTTTTTCCAAGATTATTTATAACTGCTTTTGCAAATTCTTTTGTACCTACCTTTTGTTTGCTTACGCCTTCTTTGTAAATATCATAAGTATGTATGCCATCTTCAATTGTCTTTAGCCAGGCGTTTTGAATTTTTTCTGCAACATCAGTTTGCCCAATGTGATTCAACATCAAAACAGCACCTTGCAAAAGACCCGAAGGGTTTGCTAAATTTTGTCCTGCTCTTCTTGGCGCTGAACCATGTATGGCCTCGAACATGGCACATTCTTCGCCAATGTTTGCCGAACCTGCTAAACCTACAGAGCCCGTAATCTGTGCTGCCACATCAGAAAGTATATCGCCATATAGATTTGGCATCACAATCACATCAAACGCTTCGGGTGTATCCGCTAATTTAGCCGCACCAATATCCACAATCCAATGTTCGTTTTCTATGTCAGGATATTCTTTTGCTATTTCATCAAACACTTTATGAAACAAGCCATCGGTTTGTTTCATGATGTTGTCTTTTGTAAAGCAGGTTACTTTTTTTCTACCATACTGTTTGGCATATTCAAAAGCATAGCGAACAATCTTTTCACAACCGGGTCGGCTGATCAATTTTAAACACTGCACCACTTCATCGGTTTGCTGATGTTCAATTCCTGCATACAGGTCTTCTTCGTTCTCTCTTACAATTACTATGTCCATTACAGGATGCTTGGTTTGTACGAACGGGTGCATACTCATACATGGTCGCACATTGGAATAAAGCCCAAGAAATTTTCGGGTGGTGACATTTAAACTTTTATAGCCACCTCCCTGCGGTGTGGTAATGGGTGCTTTCAGAAAAATTTTATTTCTCCTGATAGCGTCCCACGATTCTTTGGCTATGCCGGCTGTATTTCCTGCCAGGTAAACTTTTTCGCCTACCTCAATTTCATCCACTTCAATTTTGGCGCCTGCTGCAAAAAGGATTTCAAGTGTGGCATCCATAATCTCAGGGCCTATTCCATCTCCTTTTGCAACGGTAATTCTTTTGATCTCTGTCATAGTTTTTTTATTTTCATTTTTTTATAGCGCAAAGTTGAGTTTCCTGAATCATAAGTTTTCATTTAAGTTTACAATGGTTATCATAAAAACTATTTATGGATTATACAATCAATCAATTGAGAATTTACCTGAAGGTTACCCAAACACAAAGCGTAACAAAAGCATCTGAAGAATTACATCTGACACAACCGGCGGTATCTATACAATTGAAAAATTTTCAAGCCCAGTTTGATATTCCATTGACTGAAATGGTTGGAAGAAAGATTTTTATTACTGATTTTGGAAAAGAAATAGCCGTAGCCGCCGAAAGAATTTTAAACGAAGTGTATGCCATCAATTACAAAACACTTGCCTACAAAGGTCAGCTTGCTGGTAATTTAAAAATATCGGTAGTATCAACCGGAAAATACATTATGCCCTATTTTCTTTCAGGTTTTTTAAAACAACATGAAGGCATAGAATTGCAATTGGAAGTAACTAATAAATCGCAAGTGATTAAGAGTTTAGAAAACAATGAAGTTGACTTTTCTTTAGTATCCGTGATGCCAGCGAATATGCAATTAAATAAGCTGCAACTGATGCAAAACCAACTTTACTATAGTGGAAGGTTTTAAACAGTTAAATGGCGAAAAAATCAAGGCATGATTAAAAGGGTTTCAATTGACTGTTCAATAAAATGCAGAGTTACAATAAACATAAATTAGCATAGTAATCAATACTAATCAATTGAGAGCTAAGCTGCTATTTTTGCTAATAGTTTTAAATCTTCCAAAAAGAAGTTCGACATTTGTTCGACAAGGACTACTTTACATATTTTATGCAACTAATAAATCGCATAAAAGTTTTAAATCTTCCAACAAATAGTTCGAGTTTTGTACCAACGGGTTCACCTGTTGGGACAAGTCTGAAAATGTAAGGTTTGTCCCATTTTTTTTGCCTCCTACCTTTCTGTCTATCAGACACATAAGACGAATAGCTTCATTGACACGGGTAGTTCGATATTGAAAACCGTCAAAAGTCAATTTTTCAGAGAACATCGAACTAATTATCTTGCGTTTTTGAGTTACGGTACCTTCTGTATATAAAACATCCAATTGGGATATGTTACTGATAGCCCTGTTCCACAAGGGGCGGATATTATAAGGGCTGAGTTTCATAGTGAGCTTTACAGGGCTATAAAGACATTGCCTACAGAGTGCCGCAAAATTTTTACTATGCTCTACATAGAAGGTAAAACGGTTCGGGAAACAGCTGAGGAACTCGGCCTTGCGCTAACTACCGTTAAAACTCAAAAGGCTCGTGGGCTGGCTGCGCTAAAGAAAAGACTAAGACCCTATTTGTATTGTTTATTGTTAACTCTTTAGTAAAAAATGAATAAAAAAAGTATCAGTATATCACTTTCATTAATAGCAACACTTATTTTATTAGGATTAGTGTTTAATACTTTTTTTAGAAAACCTGATATCGTAAAAAAATCGATGACCTAAGAAAAGAAACAGCGCCCAGTCTGGATTCTTTGACTAAAAAAATAAAAGTTGAAAACAGATTCTTCGATAGTATTCAATACCTAATTGATTCGAGAAAATTAGATGGGGCTGACAACATAATCAACCAATTGCTAATTATGAATCCACTCGACGACAGGCTTCATATATTAAAAGGGCAATTACATGAAGCACGTATGCAATACGATTCTGCCCTTTATCAATACGACTTTGTGATTTTTAGAACACCGTATCCAACTGCTCTTGATAAAAGAGCTACGCTTTTGATTAAAGTTGGAAAATATAAAGATGCATTGGAAGATTATAAAAAAGCATATGAGATTAATTATGATTATAGTTATAAGTTAGGGCAAGCATTTGAGAGGATAAATCTAAAAGATAGTGCATTAAAATATTACAGTATTTACTTTGAGCATTATCCAGATTCTATACTTCAAAAGAAAATAAACCTACTCTCAAAATAGAGAGCGAGTTATAAATTACTTGCCATAATTTGGATTGTATGTGGGATTAGGTTTTGGCTTGTTTATTATTTCTACACCACTTGGCCCTGTTACTTTAGTAGTACCATCATATTTTTGCCTTTGCTTGGAAAACTGGTCGTAAATATTCTTTCCAATCTCAAGGATTTTCTTATCATTAAGATTACTTACCCCGGATAAAACAACATTTGTAATATCTGATAACCTTTCCTCAGTTTGATATTCTTTTGGAATTACGCCCCCTTTTAATAAACCTTGATTAACATCATAGTAGGCCATTTTTAAAAACTCTTCATGCTTATGAGCTAAACTTATATCTTCATTAACTTGATATTCTTGCAATAAACTGCCTCCAACAATAAGAGCATCTATTGCAACTGATGCTATCGCTAAACCTCTTCCAGCCGCAGGGGAACGTAAACTGGTTATTTCTCTATCCTTTAACCTTCTATAAGTTTGGCCCGTACTTTTAGCTTTGCCTTTTTCTATTTCAATTTGTCCCGGTTGATAGTTTGGATCAGGGGCACCAATTGTATTATCTGTTGAAAATATTTCTGAATTTAATTTGGGAGTGAAAAGCCCATAATCCACACTTCCAATTTTTAAGCTAATCCCAATACCCTTTTTCCCGTCCGGCCCATAAGACCAATTATCAGAAATTTTATTGGCATCATAAGTATTTTTTGTGATGTTATGCACGTTATTCATTTTAAGATATACATAACCTCGGGAAACTTCTATTCTGGCTACATTAGATGATAGATATTCTAACCCATCTAAGTCTATACCAGAAATTGGGCTATTACTTGCAAACTGATAAGGCGTTAGTTCAGGATATTTTTTTGCAAGAGAGTCAACCGATTTAAACCTCACCAACCTCGGGTCATAAATCCTAAATCCATAATCATACTGTACCGGGCTTTCTTTATCTTTTTCTTTTCCGTTAAATCCATAGCGGTAATTTGCGTTGGGTGAGGTGTAGTAACTTCTTCCGGGCATGTCCATACCGCCGGGGTAGTAGTCGTTAGCGCTTACAACATCAGCAGTGTAATAATCTATTATTCCGGAACCTGGATTATGACCAACTTTTTTATCACTAATGGTTGCCAACACATTGCCAAGATGATTGGTTAATTCATAATATTTGTATCCTCTTGTAAACGATGTTTTGTATAAAGTACCTATAGTAAATGATGGTGTAGTTTTTACGTCTTTGCTTTGTGCGAAGATACCAAGTCTGCTGCTTCCATAAAGATGTCGTTCGCTTACGGCCAGGTTTGACGGATATGAATTTCCATCCGCAGTACTCGTATAGGTCGCCATCACATTTCCAGAAGCATCCCGTACATACCATGTGTAAACTGATGACGTATTGCCACTGGCAACGTTCGTTTGTGCCAGCTTACCTATACGGTTACCTGAAGCATCATAAAAATAATAAATGTTCTTAATGGTATTAGCAGCTGTGTTACTATACCCGATAGTTGTTATTTTTCCATAAACATTTCACGCCATGGAATTTATGTGCTCAGCATTATCCGTGGCCAGGTTTCCTATAAGATCGTACGTGTAATTATTTGCACTCTGGTTATCTATATCAGCATCCGGAGAAGTATATGCGCTCGCAGATACGTTATCTGTTACGGAACTTAACTGGTTGGTATTTGCATAATATTTATAGCCAAGACTATCCATCACTATTGAAGCCGTTTTGTTTCCGTTACGAAGGTATTTTAAAATATTTCCATTTGCGTCATAAGCAACTCTTTCTTTATATTCATTTTTCAACGTAATACCTGTCCATGAATTACTACTGAGACCAGTATAGGCATCCATTTGAGTTAACATGGATAGTTTGATGGCTACAGCCCGCAGTAATAAAGTGGCTACCTGTTTGGGTGTTCAGGACTTTAGCCAGCTGCGCAAGGACTATGGTAAAGAACAGGCAGACGTTATCATGAATATTACAGGGAACATTGTGAGCGGACAGGTTACGGGCGATACATCTAAACAGCTTAGTGAGCGTTTCGGAAAGATTATGCAGGACAGGGAAAGCCTGTCAATAAAC
>JBBQPP010000072.1:0-12007 GCA_038217255.1 Bacteroidales bacterium
CAAGTTCATAGTCATGTAACCGTTCAAAGCCCCCTGCATCAAATCGTCATAAACACCTTTATCGAGATTTACCGGAATTCCATGAATCCCGATTTGGAATGTAATAAACCCTTTTTCGGCCATCCATGGATCTCCATAATAAGGTCGGATTCCAGCACCTGGAACCTCCAAAATGGCTGGATATTTCCCCTCTGCTTTTGGTTTGCAAAGAATCCCATACATTTTTCCTTTAATGTTATTGATGCTCACGTGATAAACATCCACTTTATCTGTGCATCTTTCGGGAATTAAAGTCATTATAGGGTTGACCGGTATTTTTGAAAGTTCCTCTTTCCCTTTGTCCCAAAACGCTTTAAAATCTTTAGGCAAAGTTGTCGAAGGTTCTATTTTTTCGGGAGAAAAACCGGCAGTAGCATACGATGAATAAGTGTTTCCGTCAACTTCAACCGAAGCAGTGCAGCGCAAAAAACCGGGATCTTTAAACTTATCGGCTTTTATTGTAGCGCTTCCTTTTTTCAAAGTAACAGTACCTTCATCCCACACTTCAACCAATTCAGGCTGAATTTTATATTTCACTTCTATCCCGTCAATCGCTTCATTGTTTCTCAAAACCTGTATTGTGAACTCTGCCTTGTCGCCGGTTTTGTATGTCCAATCAGCTTTGTCAGGCGTTACAATTACTTGAACCAACTTTTGGGCTGGCTGTGCAATTAGATGAATTGTGAGACTTATTGCAAAAATCATTGTCAAATAAAATCGTTTTGTCATGATATAAGTTTTGTTCTATTATTTAGCCAATTATTATATTCCGCTTACAACTTATAGAATTCTTCCCAACCCCTGCGTGGAGCTTGACCAACCAAAAGTTGATTTGCCAGTTCATTATTCGTAATTTTTTTGTTTTTACGATCGAATTCCAATTTGGTATTTAAGCGCTGTGCCAATGTTCCCAACGTAAAAACCTGACTTAGCGGGCCTGCAATATCGAATGATGAACGACATTTCTCCTCACCTTTACATGCTTTCAGAAAGTTTTCGAAATGATTTGATGGACTTTTTGGAACATCTGGTAATTTCGACGCCATTTCTTTGGCCTTCTCTTCTGGAATAATCGTTAAAGTACTTCCATGCGATCCGCCTTTAAATGTAAGCTCTTTTGAGTAAATAATTTTACCGGCTCCCAGTTTTGCAGGTTGAACAGCGCCATTACTGGCAGGAGGAATATTCGGATCAACTTCCAGTTCTCCATAGCCAGCTGGAACTTGCGGAATATTATTCATACCATCGTACCAGTTAATAACTACCGGTGGCATTTCGCCTCGTTTTGGAAACTTAAAAGCAAGCGTTGTTTCCTGTGGGAAGAACAAAGGATTGTGCCCCTCAATTTTAACCGGATCAACTTCGTAAGGCAATCCCAGATTCAGAAACTGATGGGCAGTATCAATAATATGAGCTCCCCAATCACCCAGAGCCCCCATTCCGAAATCATACCAGCAACGCCACTGACCGTTTACAAAATCCTTTTGATATTCATGAATTTGAGCAGTCATTAACCAGGTATTCCAATCCATCGTTTCTGGTATTGGTTCGCCATTTGGAAATTTTGTCATGCTTGTATCCCAGCCATGCCAGCGGCGGCGACCGTTCATATGTGCAGTTATCTCTGTAACATCTTTTATAATTCCGGCCTCTACCCACGCTTTAAACTGAAAATAATTGGCTTCCGAATGGCCCTGATTTCCCATTTGCGTAGCAACTTTATATTTTTCGGCACCATCCATCATCAGTTGAACTTCGTTAAAAGTTCTTGCCATGGGTTTTTCAACATACACATGTTTTCCTTTCGACATTGCCAGCATGGTTATGGGAAAATGTGAAAAATCGGGTACACCCGCAGTGATGGCATCAAATTCGTTCTCAATTTTATCAAACATTTCACGGAAATCCTGAAAGCGTTTTGAATTTGGATGCGCTTCGATATTTTTAAGAGTATGAGGAGCTCCCATGTCAACATCGCAAAGTGCGACAAAATTGACCAATCCCGTGCCATATAGAGCACGCATTATTTCTCCACCCCGGTTACCAATGCCGCAACAAGCCATATTAACTTTGTCGCTCGGTGCAACAACTCTTGGTTGAATTATATCGCCTGCCGCATTTCTTATTTCATCCTTTGCAAATAAAACGTGGGCGGGAATAATTGTAATGGCACCAAATGTTGTGGCTGCCTTTTGTAAGAATTTTCTTCTTGAAGTCATCAGGTTTAATGTTTAATGTGGAAAGTTTAAAGAAGTGATTTAATTTATTTTAAAATATTAAGAAAAAAGTTCAAGGAATTTCTTTAACCCTTGAACTTTAAACTTTGATCTTATACCGTTGGTTCCCAGCCCGGAGCATAATCGCGCGCCCACAACTTCATCGCTTCGCGGTCAAACATCCGACCTGTTTTATCATCGATATCAAAACCTTTTCCAATGCGGTAGGCAATATTTGAATAATGAACCATTGCCTGACTTTTTGTAGCATCATCAATAGGTGCATTCAGCTTTTGTTTTCCGCGGATGGTTTCGAAGAAATTGATCACATGGGCAGTAGTCATATCCCCACCACCGCCAAGTGCAGTGCCAGCTTCGTTTGAACTTCCTGTGCTTTCTTTTAAAATCTTCCCCGCGCGATCATACAAAATATATTTACTGCGATCAACAAAAACTGTTCCTTCACTACCGTAAATAATTGTACCACGGTCGCCAAGCCCGTAAGTATTTTGACCCGAGCGGCTCCTACCATCCCAGTTGATTACTTTATCACCCTGAAAGCGAAGTGTTGAATACATGCTGTCATACATTTCCCAACCATCATTAAAGAAATGGCGTTTACCGGCTTCAACATCCACACTCGTCGGCAATCCAACGTTCAGCGCCCAACGTGCCACATCAAGTTCGTGAGTTCCGTTGTTACCGGCTTCGGCAGTCCCATAAGCCCAGCCATACCAGTGCCAGTTGTAATTCCAGGTTTCCGAAGTGTATTCCCGGCGCGGTGCTGGTCCCTGAAATAGTTCCCAGTCGAGTCCTTCAGGTACAGGTGCTTTTTTCTGCAAAGGCACTTCTCCACGACTGTTCAAATAAAATGCAACGGCCCGATAAGGAACACCAATTATTCCATCATGAATATCCTTTACAATTTCCTGAGTGTGGCCTGATGAACGCTGTTGATCGCCCATTTGTACCACTTTATTGTACTTTTTTGCCGCCACAACAACAAGTTCATTTTCGTTCAAATTGTGGCTGCATGGTTTTTCCAAATAAACATGTTTGCCACCTTTCAACGCCAAAATTGCACCGGGTGTATGCCAGTGGTCAGGAGTAGCGTTAAATATTAAATCAACATTTTGGTCGTCAATTACTTTCCGGATATCGTTTTCAAGTTTCGGTTTATAATCAATAAACTTTGAAAACTTTTCTGCTGCTGATTCGCGCTGGCTTTTCTTTACATCGCATAAATAAAGTAATTCAACATTATTTTGTTTCATCGAAACGGGTTCATAATATGCACCCAAACGGCGACCAAGTCCAATAATCGCCACATTTAGTTTTTCGTTGGCACCGATTATGCGGCTATAGCTTTTTGCCGACATTCCCATGGCCGAGCCACCCACTGCAATTCCTGCAGCGCCGGCAGTAACTTTTTTTAAAAAATCTCTTCTGTTAGCACTCATGATTTTATTTTTAGTTTTATATGTGTTTTTTTATTTATTTAATCTTTTCAGATCCATTAAGCAAATTTGGTCGGAAGTCAGAAGACCAAAGACAGTAGTCGGAAAACAAATATCCTATGTTCAACAATCAATATCCAACATACAGAATCAAGTAACCAGAATCAAGATTCCAGCATCCAATAATCATTAATCAATCGCCCAAATCCTACATCGTAGCCAATATCCCCTTAACATAGCCAAAAGATTCCATCATACCAGGCAGAGGATCTTTTCCCTCGGCTTCATACTCCAAAGCAAGCGTTCCTTTGTAACCAAGTTTATTGACGGCGTTCAGAAAAGACGGAAAATCAATAACTCCTCGTCCGATTATACATGTTGAACCGTCTTTTTCAGCTTTTGTAACATCTTTAATATGCATGTCAAAAACCCTGTCAAAGTAATCCTTCAAATCCTGTTCCGGGTCACGACCAATGCGCTTGGTATGGCCAATATCAATACACAATCCCATGCGTTTATCACGGTTTTTAATCAACACAAAAGCGCTTTCGGCACTTGGATAAACCAAATCGCCCGGACCGTGGTTATGGATTGCCAGTTTAATATCGTATTCCTTTACTTTTCCTTCAACATAATCAAGCAATTCATGATTTGGCACTCCAATAATCATTTCCATCCCCGCCATTTTTGCGTACTCAAAAGCCTGATCAACTTCCTCTTTTGTTTTCATGTAAATAACTCCGCCACCATAAACAGTAATTCCTTTTTCTTTGCATTTGGCAATTGCTTTTTGAATGGTTTCCTTGTTAGAATCAAGTGGAAGATGCATGCTTTTTAATGACATCCGGCTTATTCCGCACCGCACCGTCATATCCAAAGCCTGTTCAAGTGTAAATTCTCGCAATGAATAAGACGCTACTCCCAATTGAAAACTAAACTCTGATTTTGAAACAACAGATGATGAAACTGTTGCATTTGCCAATCCCGGAAGAGTTGCCGCTGCAATTCCCAATCCTGTCGCTTTTAAAAAATTTCTCCTGTTTGTCATGATTATAATTCTCTTATTTTAATACTTCTGAAAAATACCTGATCGTGATGGTCGGTAAGGAGGATTGGCGTTGGTGAAGCCATTCCAAAACCTTCATATTCGGCATATTTGCTGCGGGCTACAAGGGCTTTGTAAATATTGCCGCCCCGTTTGTACTCAACAACTTTTCTTCCATTCAGCCAATGTTGAACTGTATTATCAGGAAAAACGACTATTCTTCCCCGATTCCATTCCCCAATTTTATTAACAAAACGTGGTTCTTTGTCTGCTGGAATTAAATCGTAAAGCGAAGCTAAAGTTCGGTTACCGACAACACCTTGTTTTGCATCGGGGTGTTTTTCATCGTCAAGGATTTGGTATTCAAGACCAATGTGAGGACCATTATTCCCGATCCCATATTTTATCCCATTGTTTGCACCTTCGGTGAGTTTAAAATCGAATTTCAATTCAAATGGGCCAAATTCTTTTTTTGTAATGATATCACCATCACCTTTTACATCTTTGTTTGCATTTAAAGTGAGTTCGCTGTTGATGACTTCCCAACCTTTTTTTACTGGTTCGCCAGTTTCCGCAATCTTCCAGTTTTCAAGATTTTTGCCATTAAAGAGCAACTCAAATCCCTGTTCTTTTTCGGCATCGCTTAAATTATTAGGCAACAGGTTTACAACGTAAATACCTTCTGATGGTGAGGGTTTCAGGTTTTCAGTTTTAATCCTGATATTTCTCCATTTAATTTGATGCCCTACTTTATCTTTGGAAGTACCAATACCATGTACCTGCAAAGCGATAAAACCAGTTGGTGTCATATCGTCGATAACATGTGCACAGGCAACCCCGTTTAACCATGTTTTTATTGAAGTTCCGATACATTCGATACGGTATTTATTCCATTCGCCCATTTTTAAAGCCGATTGTGCTTCCGGATTTAAATCGAGCGGATACAACCAACCTCTCCGTGCTTCATCATAAATTCCCCCACTCCATGCACGATCCGAAGGATCTACTTCGCACTGATAACCATGTACACGTCCATTGTTATAATCTGCCTTACTTTCACTGCGGAACTGAATTCCTGAATTCATATTCTCTTCGACAAGCAATTCAACTTCGAAAATAAAGTCGGAATAATTTTTCTCGGTGCAAAGAAATGAATTTGGCGTATTAAGGACAGTTGTTCCGACAATATCACCATCGACAACTTCGTATTTTGCCTCTCCATTTAACTGTTTCCAGCCTTTTAAATCTTTGCCGTTAAAAAGGTTTGTCCATCCATCGTTTTGACTGAAAGCATTTCCGCCGAGCAATATTACTGCTAAAACTAAAACTGATATTTTTCTCATTCTGAATCTATTAAGTTATTAAATATTGGTTTAGAAAATTCCCCGTGTACGAACACGATGTACAAATTTAATTAATTTTTGGAGTGAAGGGTAACAATAGGATAATAAAAACTCTATACTGAAACCTAAAACAAAATAATACCAAGGAACTTTTGACATTTACTTTCCAATTTTGTTCTCCTAGCTCCCGTTTGCATTTATAAATATCATCCGATCCATCAAATTCATGGTGATAACTTCTTCTGATTTATTTCTAGCATAACTTAGGGTCATTCTATGAATTCTCTCTTCTGACTTCGGTCTTCCGACTTTTCAATCTTCACCCTTGCATCCACAGCCAATATCTCCTTTTCATTTCCCAACAATGGATTGATATCCAACTCTTTGATTTCGGTAGCAAAGCGCAGCAAACTTGAAAGCCGCACAATAATATCGGCAAATTTTTCAATATTTACTCCGCCCTGTTTACGGAAGCCTTTTAGTATTTTATATGATTTCAAACTTTTTATCATCGATTTTGCTTCTTTGTGTGAAAGCGGCGCAAGTCCCGATGCCACATCCTTCAATACTTCCACATAAATTCCGCCCATTCCGCAAAGCACAATATGCCCGAATTTCTCCTCATATTTTGCGCCAAGAAATAACTCGAGTCCGGTTGCCATTTGAGCAATCAGCACACCTTCAGCTTTATCAATTCCATATAAATGATGAAATTCTTTTCGCACTTGTCCTGTATTTCGAACATTAAGAATTACGCCGCCCACTTCAGTTTTGTGCAGTGGTCCCACCACTTTCATCACCACCGGAAAACCAATTTTCGTTGAACCTAAAACCGCTTCGGTTTCAGTTTTAGCCACAATTTCATTCACCCTTGAAATACCTGCTGCATCAAGCAAACGATGCATAAATTCGGGTGATTGATAACCATTTTTAGCATTGTCAATTATCTTTCTGATTTCGTAAATGTCAATTCCGTCAACAACAATTTCGTTATCTGACGGAACCTGCATATTCATCACTTTTGTCAGAGCTCGTCCAAGTAGCACCTCGTCGGGGAAATTCACATTTCCTTGCGCCAAAAAAACTGCAACATCGTCTTTTACATTTATCAACGATGGCAAAGTCGGGTAGATTGGCTTTTGGCAGGTTTTCATTTTATTGTTTAACAGCTCATAAACATCACCAATTGGGAATAAACCGGGACTACCAAAAATAACGGCCATTCCATCAACGTCAAAATAATTTTCACAGGAATCGATGATTTCACCAAGTTGCTGAGCTGTTCCGGTTGCCAAAAAATCGATGGGGTTTTCAACCGATGAACCCGTAAACAATTTTTCTTTTAATGCCAGTTTTGCAGGCGACTCTTCAATCTGAGGAATCTTCAAACCTCCATCTTCCAGGGCATCAGTGAGCATAACTCCCGGTCCGCCGGCATGGGTAATAATGGCTAATTTTCTACCCAATAGCTCCTTGCACATAAATACACAGGCAACTGTTGTCAACTCCTCCCGACCGTAACATCTGACAATACCTGCTTTACGGAAAAGCGCATCCACAGCGGCATCGGAACTGGTAAGTGCGCCTGTGTGTGACGAAGCTGCCCTACTTCCGGCAATCGAACTCCCTGCTTTTATGGCTGCAATTTTGCATCCTTTTCGAATGAGCGATGAAGCATGATAAAGCAGTTTATCGGGGTTTTCGATATTTTCGATATACAACAATTTCACTTTGGGGCTAATTCCTTCTTTATAGGTTTCATCGAGATAAGCCAAAACATCCTCCACACCGGTTTGAGCGCTGTTACCAACTGAAAAAATACTGGAAAAACGCAAGCCTTTTGGAATCCCCGATTCGATAATAAAAACTGCGGTTGCACCCGACCCTGAAATAAAATCGCACCCGTCCGTCGTGAGTTTTGGAATGGGTGTGGTAAAAACACTTGCATGTTCGGGTGTCATTACTCCAATACAATTTGGGCCTATTAAACAAGCCTTGTGTTTGTTGACAACCTCGATAATCTCCTTTTCCAGCAGTTTGCCGGATTCGTTTAATTCCCCAAAACCGGCAGAAATAATGATAAATGCTTTTGTATCGTTTTGCTCGGTGAGAATTTTAATAGCAGGCAAACAAAATTGTGAGGGAATTGCCAAAACAGCCAAATCAACTTCAGGCAATTCTTCAACAGATGAAAATGAAGGAATTCCTTGTATAACCGATTCATTGGGATTTACTGCATACAAATTTCCGTTAAACTGATTATCGAGTAAATTCTTGACAATCTTTCCGCCCGGTTTTGAAATATTGTTTGAAGCACCAACAATTGCAATACTTTTTGGATGCAGCAATTTTTCATTTAACATGTATCTGATTTTTTGAACCGTTAAAATTAACCATTTTTGCACCAACCAATAATGACAAAGTTCAATTAAACGTAGTTTTGTCGCTAAAATTAAAAGTTTGAATGAAAGAAGTCAAACAACAAAAAATAGTTGTGCTGTTATCGCTTTCTGAAACCGATAAAAACCTGATATTAAATGGGATTCGGCTTGCCAGTATTTTTAACAAAGAACTATGTCTATGTCTGTGTTACAATTATTCGAAAAAAGAGAAGCATGTAAAAACATTACTGAAAGAAAAACTCTCCGATTATTTGAAGCCAATTAAAAACGAATTATCCAATTTTAAAGTCTCAACTCTCTTAATTACAGAGAAATTAAACAATTTACCGGAGAAACTAGCTGACGATTTTGAGGCAATTTTATTGATTTCCGGTGCAAGTGAATTTAGAAAATATGCCACATCGGTTTCAGAAAGTCCCGTCCCGTTTCTTTTTGTTGATGAAAAAGAAAATCAACTTTCGGAATTTAAAAAAGTAATTTTACCCGTAGATTTGCGACAGGAAAACAGTGACAGTGTGCTTTGGAGTTCCTATTTCGGCAGGTTTAACGCTTCAACAATTGTCGTGGTTGCTGCATCCGACAAAGGAAAAGATGCACAAAGACAGGTTTCTGTAAATGTAGCGATAAGTCGAAAGTTGTTTCAAAAATTCAAAATCGAACACAAAATTTTCAGGGGCACAAAATCGAGTTTTCAAAACTCTTTTGAAGCGCTTGATTTGGCACTTTCATCGGAAAGTGATTTGCTGGTAATTTTGGGGAGTTCGGTAATTACCCCGCTTGATTGGTTGATTGGTTTGCCAGAAAAGAAAATTATAAAGAGGGCAGGAAAACTGCCGGTTTTAGTAATAAATCCACAAAAAGACAACTACATTTTGTGTGATTGATTTCAACCCAAATCCCTGTAAAAATGAATAATTTACGGTTAAAACAGATGAAAAATCAATCAAAATAATTTATATTAGTAATCAGTATATTAACTTAATTTTAAACGTTACGTAGAAATAGATGAGTTTCTAAGATATTGTAAATTAAGTGAGTAAAAAAGTATTATTCTTGCAGTGAATTTTAACAACATTTAAACATTAAGATTATGGCAACAAAGAAAGTTACCCCGGCAGCGACGAAAACTACAACTAAGAAAGTCGCTGAAAAAAAGGCTCCGGCAGCAAAAACTACTAAAGCTAAACCAGCAATTACTGATGAAGATATACGCAAAAAAGCAGAAGAAATCTTCCATGCAAGAATGGCATCTGGAGAAGCAGGCGATTCTGACAGTGATTGGCTAAAAGCTGAAAAGGCGTTAAAATCTGGTAAAAAGTAATTATTTTATTGATCTTAAATCCGTTTCGGTTTTGATCTTTCAAAAAAAAGTCCTGTCATTTAAAAATGACAGGACTTTTTTTTACTGTCAATTTCTCTTAAAATATTTTACTTTTGAAAATCACCTAATTTTGAAAAAACGATGAACATCAAACTACATTTCAGTGAAGTGCTTTTTTTTATTTTGTTATTTTCTCCTGCAATAGTTTTTTCTCAGGAACCCGAAGAAGAAAATTACCGCGAAAGTTGCACAAGTATTATGGTTGGACGTATGGCTACCGATGATGGCTCGGTGATTACTGCCCACACTTGCGATGCATATTACCGAACCTGGCTGCAATTTATACCTGCCCAAAAATTTGAACGCGATACAACCCACAAAGTTTATTGGGGAACCATGCACACACACACTGCCTGGAGCATGGACAAAGTGGAATTGAAAGGTGAAATACCCGAAGCAGACAGCACTTTTGCTTATTTAAACACTGCATATCCCTGCATCAACGAAAAGCAGTTGGCAATTGGCGAAACCACAATCAGCGGACGCAAAGAACTTGAAAATAACAAAGGTTTGTTTTTGATTGAAGAACTTGAACGAATTGCGCTTCAACGTTGCACTTCTGCGCGCCAGGCAATTAATTTAATTGGAAGTTTAGTTAAAGAATATGGATATGGTGATGCCGGAGAATGTATTACAATTGCCGATAAACGTGAAGTATGGCAAATGGAAATTTTTGGTGAAGGCCCTGATAAAATTGGAGGTGTATGGGCCGCTCAGCGAATTCCTGATGGACATGTGGGAATTTCAGCAAACATTTGCCGGATTGCCGAAATAAAAACCGACCAGCCCGATTTTTATATGTTTTCTGAAAACGTTTTTGAAGTTGCAAAGAAACTGGCTTTCTGGGATGGCGAAAAAACATTTAAATACTGGGAAGCTTACGGTGGAAACGAAAAGCCTTTTAACATACGCGAATACTTTGTTTTCAGCACGCTTGCTCCGGGGTTGAACTTAAACTATGACAGTCTTGAACTCCCGTTTTCGGTGAAACCCGAGAAGAAAGTAAATGTAAGGCAGGTTTTGGATTTGTATCGCACTACGTACGATGGCACTGAATGGGAAATGATAAGAAACCTGAAAGTGCCGACAAAACGAAAAGACAGCGATGGCAACATGGTAATTGATACAATTGTAAGTCCGGCGGCACACCCATTTATGGCAACCGAAAAACGCGATTTACTAAACGCACTGCAAAAAGATATCGTGGTTTGGAATCGTCCGATTTCAGTTCAGTATTGCGCTTATTCCTGGGTTGCACAATTGCGTGAAGATTTGCCCGATGAAATTGGTGGCCGTTTGTTTTTCGCGTTTGATGTTCCACAATTAAGTCCGCGGTTCCCCATTTATTGCGGCAACCTGAATCTGCCCGAAAGTTTCAATATTTGCGGGCAGGACCATTTCAGCCGTGAATCAGCACTTTGGGCTTTTCGACGCACAAACCGACTGGCAATGGTAAACTGGAAAATTGGAAAAGAAACACTGCAACCAGAAGTTACAAAAGAGGAAAACAAACTTTTTGACGAACTTGATTTTGTTGAAAAACGCGCTTTGGAGTTATTAAATCAAGATAAGGAGAACATAAAAAACGGCGGGAAAACCCAATTGAGCCGGGAGTATTTAACCGATTATTCAAACGCTGTTGCCCGCTCCCTTATTGACAAATGGTGGGAACTGGGCGATGATTTGTGGGTTAAAATGAGGTGGAAGTTTTAAAAAGATCAATGCAAATTATGAATAAATATATAGAACTATTAAAGACACTTATTTCAACCCCTTCGTTTAGTAAAGAAGAGGAAAATACGGCAAAAGTAATGCGTGATTTTCTGCGTTCAGAGAATATCCCGTTCGAAACCAAAGAGAATAATACATGGGCATTTTGCAAACATTTTACAAAGGAAAAACCAACAATTCTGTTGGATTCACATATAGATACAGTCCGCCCGGCAAAAGGCTATACAAAAGATCCTTTTTCGCCTATTGAGGAGGGGGATCAACTTTTTGGTTTGGGAAGCAACGATGCCGGTGGTCCGTTGGTTGCGCTGCTGGCCACTTTTATTCATTTTTATGAACGTGCGGATTTGCCTTTCAATTTGATATTTGCAGCATCGGCAGAAGAAGAAATTT
>JBBQPP010000073.1:0-11961 GCA_038217255.1 Bacteroidales bacterium
GCAAAATCAAGTAACCGTGATTTGATAACCACTTTTTGCCCGTTGGCTTTTTCAATTAACAATGAATGTTGCATGATAACCATATCACGTGCACCTTTGGGGAGCATCATTTTTTTCAGCATCAAACCTTCCGTAATATCAAATGTTGATCCCTCGGTTATATTCACTTTGTCATTGCTG
This sequence comes from Bacteroidales bacterium, assembly GCA_038217255.1. Lineage (GTDB taxonomy): Bacteria > Bacteroidota > Bacteroidia > Bacteroidales > Prolixibacteraceae > Draconibacterium. The sequence goes on from JBBQPP010000073.1 coordinate 181, forward strand.
AAATACCCCAGCCAATCAATCGCGGCAATTACAGGGCCATCTAAAGCGAGTTTTAACTTGCCGACAACTTTTTCTTTTACATTTTTGGGGTAAACGTCAATTTTTTCAGCAACTATTTCCTTAAGCGTTTTTCCTTCGAAATTTTGCACTTCCGTTGACACCAATCCCAGTGTTTTCATGATATCCATAATTCTGCACCAGTTGGGATATCTGAAAGTACCACGGTACATGGTCTCGACTTCGGGAATGTTATAAATATCAACATAAGCAAGTGAGTCTCGGTTCGGATAAACTTCCATTTGCCCAACTCCCGGGAAATCGATTTGAATCGGGTTTTTGAATAAACTTTCCGCCGGGATTTCAACAATTTTGCCATTTTTTAAATATTTGGCGTTATTGTTCCCTGCCATGATCACTCCTTTTGGAGACCATGAAAATTTATATCGAAATGGGTTGTCAGCTTCTTCGGGAGCGGAAAGAGCACCACATAATGAGTAAAATTCCTTAATTTTTCCACCTTCACTTTTTACCTTGTCGATTATCCGCATGGCGGTCATGTGGTCGAAACCTGGATCAATGCCAATTTCATTTAGAATGATAATTCCGGCTTTTCTTGCTTCAGCATCTAAAGCTTTCATTTCCGGCGAAACGTAGGACGTAGTAACCATGTTTTTTTTGTATTGAATACACAATTTGGCTACTGCAATATGGTGTGCATAAGGCAACAAACTTATTACAAGATCATGTGTTGAAATCAATTGCTCAAGGGTTGCCAGATCATATATATTCCACGAAACTGCTTTTCCGTTTGTGTGTTTTCCAATAAGCTTTTCAGCTTTAGCAACTGTTCGGCTTGCAATTGTAAGTTCAATATTGTTGTTAAGAATATATTCTGCTAACGGTTTGGCGACCATTCCGGCGCCTAATAATAATACTTTGCTCATTTTAATACTTTATTACTTTTAAATTGATTTGAACAATTTATTCGGTGGGTTTATTTTTGCATATATCACCTAAATTTCAAACGACCCTAAAGTTGGGTATTTTTTTCACATTTAAAAAATTCGATTGCAATCATATTCTTCCAATCTGTGAATCTGTAGCAATAAAACATACTGCTTTTCCAAATCTGTGAATCTGTGGCAATAATATTTCCTTTTTTGGGTTAACTTTGGGTCGAATCATTCTAAACTTTTTGTCATGAATCAAAAATCGCTTATTTTCCTTTTTGGATTCTTTTTTTCAATTTCGAGTTTGTTGGCACAGACCGATAGCAACTGGACACATTTTAGAGGTTCGAATATGGATGGACATGCAAATGTTGCCACAGCACCCCTACATTGGTCCGATTCAACAAATATCGAATGGAAAGTGCCTGTCAAGGGATTGGGCTGGTCGTCACCAGTGGTTTTTAGCAATCAAATTTGGCTAACCTCGGCTGCGAAAGACGGAAAAGAGTTTTATACTTTGTGCTTCGATTTGAAAACAGGAAAACTTCTTGATGAAAAAACCATTTTTACGGCAGAAGATCCGCAACGCATCCACGGGACAAATTCGTATGCCACACCAACTCCCTGTATCGAAGAGGGTTTTGTGTACGTTCATTACGGGACTTTTGGAACGGCCTGCATCAATACGAATAATTTCGAAATAGTTTGGAAACGCGAAGACATGCCTTGCGACCATATGCAGGGACCTGCGTCATCCATCATTCTTTATAAAAATATGTTGATTGTTCATTTGGAAGGGACAGAAGATCCTTACGTAGCAGCCCTCGACAAAAAAACAGGCCAAACAATTTGGAAAAGCATCCGTCCAAAAGAAATCTACGATCCGCTGGAACCTGTTTTCCGTAAATCCTATCAAACTCCTATTGTAATTGAAGTAAATGGAAAAGAACTGTTAATCAGCAATTCGGCATTTATGTGTTTTGCACATGATGTAAATACTGGCGAAGTTGTATGGACAGTTGAATATGGTTTTGATTCAACTGTTAGCCAGCCGGTGTACTGGGACGGAATGGTTTATGTAAATTCAGGATGGATTTTTATTGACAACACTCCTTTTTTTACCCGTCAATACGCTATCGACCCAACGGGGAAAGGCGATGTTACCAAAACCCACGTAAAATGGATTTATGAGGATGAAGTACCTCAAATTCCTACTCCTGTTATTGTTGACGGACTTATGTACATGGTACACGACCGAGGAATGGCCACATGTATTGATGCAAAAACCGCCGAAGTAATCTGGAAACACGAATTAAAAGGCAATTTCAATTCATCGCCAATTTATGCCGCTGGAAACATTTATTTTATCAATGTAAAAGGCGATTGCACGATAATTAAACCCGGAGATTCATTTCAACTTGTTGCAGAAAATGAAATTGGGGAAACAGTAAAAGCAGTACCTGTATTCGTGAACGACAAGTTGCTGCTGAGGACTGAGAAGAATTTGTATTTGATTAAGTAGGTGGGACAGGGACTTTCCTAAGTCCCTGCTTTTCGTTTCACACAAAGTACTTTTGGCTTTCTTGAATCGCGAATCGGAATTCGCGACACCCGTTTGCAACGAAAGTTCCTGATTCTTTTCAAGGTTAAATCTTATCGCCATATTCATCTAAATTAAATTACAAATAACCGCTTCCAACAAAACTTTCTTACTTTTGCGCGCCGATTTGTGGAAAATTCATCATTTCGTTGTAAAACAATGATTTAAAAACAATTCAACACAAATTGGGTTATTGGTTTAAGTAAATAAAGAAAATGACAGAAATTAGAAATATCGCAATTATTGCCCACGTTGACCACGGCAAAACAACATTGGTGGACAGGATTCTGCACCAGGTACACCTTTTCCGCGACAATCAGGATATGGGAGAATTAATCCTCGACAGCAATGATTTAGAAAAAGAACGTGGAATTACCATTTTGGCAAAAAACGTTTCAGTACGTTACAAAGACACAAAAATAAACATCATCGACACACCCGGTCACTCTGATTTTGGAGGAGAAGTTGAGCGCGTTTTAAACATGGCCGATGGAGTTCTGCTTATTGTTGATGCCTTTGAAGGCCCGATGCCACAAACACGTTTTGTGCTGCAAAAGGCTATCGAACTTGGCTTAAAACCGATTGTTGTCATAAACAAAGTGGACAAACCCAACTGCACTCCCGATATTGCCCAGGAAAAAGTTTTCGACCTGATGTTCAGCCTCGAAGCAACAGAAGAACAACTTAATTTCCCAACTGTTTTTGGCTCGTCGAAAGCAGGTTGGATGGGGCCCGACTGGAAAACAGAAACAACAGATGTTACCTATTTGCTCGACACTATTTTAGATTATATACCAGCATCAATACATAAAGAAGGTTCGCTGCAAATGCGCATCACTTCGCTTGATTATTCATCATACACTGGCCGGATTGCCGTAGGAAAAATTTCACGCGGACAATTAATTCCGGGCTCGCAGGTTTCGCTGATGAAACGCGATGGTAGATCTATAAAAACTGTTTTAAAAGAAGTTTATCTTTTTGAAGGGTTGGGGAAAGAAAAAACCAAACTCCCTGTTCCTTCAGGCGAAATTTGCGCAGTGCTTGGTCTCGATGGTTTTGATATCGGTGATACAGTTGCAGATGGTGAAGAACCAGAAAGCCTGCCGCCAATCAAGGTTGATGAACCTACCATGAGCATGATGTTTGTTGTGAACAATTCGCCATTTTTTGGCAAAGACGGCAAGTTGGTTACTTCCCGCCAATTGCGCGACAGATTAATGAAAGAGACAGAGAAAAATCTTGCTTTACGTGTTGAAGAAACCGATTCGGCTGATTCATTTTTGGTTTACGGCCGGGGAATACTTCACTTATCAGTATTAGTGGAAACCATGCGCCGTGAAGGTTTTGAAATGCAGTTGGGACAGCCCAAAGTTATTATTAAAGAAATTGAAGGCAAAAAACACGAACCTATCGAAGCGTTAACTGTTCATGTTCCCGAAATGTTTTCAGGAAAAGTAATAGAACTTGTTACCCAACGTAAAGGCGATATAGCAACCATTGAATTAAAAAACGAACGCGCCCACCTCGATTTTCTAATACCTGCCCGCGGGTTAATCGGGCTGCGTAATCAAATGTTAACCGCCACCGAGGGAGAAGCAATTATGGCGCACCGGTTTTATGGATACGAACCATGGAAAGGTGAATTGGGTGTCCGAAGAAATGGCGCTTTAATTTCAATTGAAACGGGCAACGCAATCGCTTATTCAATAGACAAAGCGCAGGACCGTGGAAGGTTTTTTGTAAATCCGGGCGAAGATGTTTACATGGGCCAGGTAATTGGCGAAAATACCCGCCAGGATGATTTAACGCTAAATATCATCCGTACAAAAAAAATGTCGAATATGCGTGCTTCGGGTTCCGATGAAAAAACAAGTATTGCACCAGCAGTTAAGTTTTCTCTCGAAGAAGCAATGGAATATATCCGTAACGACGAGTACATTGAAGTTACCCCAAAGAGTATGCGTATTAGAAAAATTCTTTTGAATGAACACGACAGAAAAAGGCAAACAAAAGTAGTGACTGAATAAAACACAAGAATCTCAGATATTATAAAGTGTCCTGTCGAAATTGGAAATGTACTTTTCAATCGACAGGACATTTTTATTTGTTCTTTTCAGATTCCCTTAAATAAATTGAAATACGATATAAATTTCAAATTTATCCGCCCTTTTTTGTAACTTGAAACACTGTAAAAACTGAGTATTATGAAAAAATGGTTTTTTGTCACGCTTTTTATTTTACTTGCTGTTTCAGCAGTTTTTGGACAGCAAACGGATGTTTCAGGTTTTTACCAAACAAGCATAAAAACCAACACAACAGGAATGTATATTCTGGGAGGATGGGCTATCGCCAACATTGCCGGAGGTGCTGTTGGATGGACAAATTCAACTGGCAGCGCAAGGTATTTCCACCAGATGAACTTCTTTTGGAATACTGTAAACCTTGGCATTGCAGGATTCGCGCTGTACAATAATTTAAACAGCAGTATTTCAGGCTTAACAGACAGCGTGATGATGCAAAAGCACATTAAAACGGAAAATTTATACCTCATCAATGCCGGGCTTGACGTAATATACATAGGAACTGGATTTTTACTGAGATATCTTTCAACTAACAATATAAAAAGGAAGGACATGTTGTTTGGTTATGGAAACTCAATAATTGTGCAGGGAAGTTTTCTTTTGGTTTTTGATTTAATAATGTGGGATGTTCAACACAATCACCGACTTGATTTTTTGGCCAATGCCAGTTTTTCATTTCAACAAAACTTCGATTTTAAGGAAATTGCATTAGCTATCCGGTTTTAATTTAAAACTTTAAAACTTTTTATCTCTATTTTTGTTTAATGTTTAATGTCGAAATCTAAAACAAAGAAGGTTTAAACAATGAGGATTCTGCTTACCGGAGCTACCGGATATATTGGACAAAGATTGCTTCCGGTACTCTTGAAAAGCGAGCATGAAGTAATTTGTTGCGTTCGCGATAAGAAACGATTTGATACCGAAAAATACAACACAGAAAAACTATCGGTTATTGAAGTTAATTTCCTTGATGAAAAGACACTTGAAAACATTCCGAAAAAGATTGATATTGCCTATTATCTTATACATTCCATGTCCTCTTCCATAGGCAAATTCGAAGATTTGGAAGCACTTTCGGCAGAAAATTTTAAAAACAGGCTTGAAAAGACACAAGTAAAACAAGTTATCTATTTAAGCGGAATAATAAACGACGATAATCTCTCAAAACATTTGCTGTCAAGAAAAAGAGTTGAAGAAATTTTACAGGGTTCAATTTTTAATTTAACAACATTAAGAGCCGGAATTATCGTTGGTTCGGGAAGTGCGTCATTTGAGATAATCCGCGATTTGGTTGAAAAATTGCCGGTAATGATAGCCCCCAAATGGCTTAATTCACGAACACAACCACTTGCCGTTCGAAATGTAATCCAATATTTAACCGGAGTAATATTGAGGTCTGAAACGTACAACAAAAGCTTCGATATAGGTGGACCTGATATATTAACCTACAAACAAATGCTGCTTCAATTTGCTGAAGTTCGCGGATTAAAAAGGACAATTATCAGTGTGCCGGTTATGACTCCCAAATTATCGTCGTATTGGTTGTATTTTGTCACCTCAACATCATATAAACTGGCGGTAAACCTTGTCAATAGCATGAAAATTGAAGTTATTTGCAACGAAAACAACTTAAATGAAATCCTGGGAATCGAACTTCTTACATATAAACAGGCAGTTCAGAATGCATTTGACCGAATTGCCCAGCAGGAAGTAATTTCCAGCTGGACAGATGCTCTTGCCAATAACGCTTTGGAAAAAGGTGTTTCACAATTGCTTGAAGTTCCCACCTATGGTTGTTATAAAGATGAACGCAGCAAAACCATTATCAATGAAAAACAAACACTCAACCGGATATGGACAATCGGTGGGGAAAAGGGTTGGTATTACGCCAACTGGCTATGGAAGTTAAGGGGTTTTGCTGATAAAATGTTTGGTGGAGTTGGACTCAGGCGTGGCAGAAAAAGTATTTCGGAAATAACAACAGGAGAATCGCTTGATTTTTGGAGGGTTATTTATGCCAATCGCGAAGAAAAGAGACTGCTTCTTTATGCCGAAATGAAACTTCCTGGAGAAGCCTGGCTCGAATTTAAAATTAAAGGAGGCATACTTTACCAAACAGCAACTTTCAGACCTTGGGGAGTAACCGGCAGACTTTACTGGTTTTCAGTGTTACCTTTTCACGGACTAATTTTTAACGGAATGATAAAAAAACTTGCAGAATAAAATGGGATTCTACCAATTACATAAAACACAAAAAATACCCGCCACAATCGACCAGGTTTGGGATTTTATTTCATCGCCAGCCAACCTCAAAAAAATTACGCCCGAGTACATGGGATTTAATATCACTTCAAAATTCCTCAGCGAAAAAATGTACCCGGGTATGATAATCTGTTACAAGGTAAGCCCGGTATTGGGTATTAATATGACCTGGGTAACCGAAATAACTCAGATAAAAGAAAAGGAATATTTTGTTGATGAACAGCGTGTCGGCCCCTATTCAATGTGGCATCACGAACACAAAATCGAACAAATAGAAGGTGGGGTTTTAATGACCGATATTGTTTCATACAAACCACCGTTTGGAATTCTGGGCTCAATTGCAAACACAATTCTAATCAAAAAACAGTTAAAAGAGATATTTGATTTTCGCACAGTTGTCATGGAAAAAATGTTTGGGAAGATGGAAAACAGCCTCCCCAAACCCCTCACAAAGAGGTGAACAGGAAACAAGAAAAATTACGTTTTTCGATTATTGTAAAACCAAACATTTTGGGAAGACCACAACCGAGTATCGGTTGTATTTTGCTGATTAATAATCCTCTCGTTGTTTAACGCTGTCAGGTGTTTGGACGTTGACAGGTTTCAAAACCGAATACTTGTCAGCGTGCATAGCTTTCCGATGAATCGGAACAGGCTCTGACAACGTCAAAGGATAAATTCTTCCTTCAAATTTGTTAACAACCTCTAAATAAAATGTAAACATATCTTACTATTTAGACATGTAATAAATTGCTGTAACACCTTGTAAATATTACTTTTTGGTTTTATTTTAGCGACAAATTTTAAACGGAAAACCATGATTAGAAAAGCAATTATTCTTGTTTCAATAATTTTATTTACAGGAAGTTTAATAAATGCGCAAACACCCACCAGGTGGCGCGGTCCCAATGGAAACGGTATTTATGATGAAACCGGGTTGTTGAAAAAATGGCCCGCATCAGGTCCCGAAATCATTTGGCATTTCGATGAATTGGGAATTGGACACACTTCTCCGGTGGTTGCAAATGGATTAATTTATACTTCTGGCATGGTTGAGAACACCGGATATGTTTACGCAATCACTCCCAATGGAAAGTTAAAATGGAAAGCACCTTATGGAACGGAATTCAGCGAAAGCTACCCAGGTTCGCGCTCCACGCCTACTATTTCAGGTGATTTACTATACATTTATTCGGGATTGGGCGTATTGACCTGCATGGATGCAAACAACGGGAACATTAAATGGAAAAAAGACGTTTTCAACGATTTCGACGGGGAAAATATCCGCTGGGGAGTTGCCGAAACAGTTGTTGTGGATGGCGGGTTGGTTTACGTTACGCCAGGCGGGAAGAAAAACAATGTTGTAGCACTGAACCGTAATAACGGCGACCTGGTATGGAGTACTCCGGCAATGGGCGAAAAATCGGCCTACTGCACTCCCCTTTTGGTTCAATTACCTGCAAAAAAACTCTTGGTGACGATGACAGCCGAACACATTATCGGGATTGACGCAGCATCTGGCAAAATGCTCTGGTCGCACCCACAAACAAACCGGTACCAGGTTCATGCAAATACACCGATTTATGCTGATGGCGGGATATTTTGTTTTAGCGGATATGGGCAGGGCGGTGTAAAACTCGAACTGAGCGCCGATGGCAGCAGTGTTAAAAAAGCATGGTTCAGCGACAAACTCGACAGCCGTATTGGCGGAATGGTATTGGTTAACGGATATTTGTATGGATCGGGAGACAACAGCCGTGAATGGCGATGCGTTGACTGGCTCACCGGTGAAGAAAAATATGCCGACAAAACCATTGGTAAAGGCGTGGTTATTTATGCGGATGGAATGTTATACTGCTATAGCGACAGGGGCGAATTGGCTCTTGTGGAAGCAAACCCCGCAGCCTTTAAAGTTGTCAGTCAAACCAAAGTTGAATTGGGTTCGGAACAACACTGGTCGCACCCAATAATCGACAACGGCAGGTTGTATTTACGCCACGGGAATGTTTTGATAGCTTATAAAATCAAATAAAAAGAAAAGACACAAGACAAAAAGATACAAGTATCAAGACAAGAAAGGGAAATAATCAATACTTACATTCTTGAATCTTGATACTTGATACTCATAGTCTTGATACTTAATAATCTATATACTTTTTTATAAATCAACTATTTAATTTCAATGAAAAATCTCTTTATCAGTTTTATACTTTTGAGTTTTGTATTCGTTTCGAATGCCCAACTTGTGCAGTGGCGCGGTCCAAATCGTGACGGGCAATTTCCTGCAACAAATCTTTTAAAATCGTGGCCTGAAAACGGTCCGGAATTAATTCTCCAGGTCGAAAAAATTGGCAAGGGCTGGTCGTCCCCAATTATGGTTGGCGACATGATTTATACTACCGGGATGATTGATACACTTGATTATTTGAGTGCAATCAACATGCAGGGCAATATTAAATGGCAGGTTACTTATGGCCGTTCATGGAATAAATCATTTCCTGACACCCGAAGCACAGCAACCGTTGATGACGACAGGATATACGTACAAAGCGGAACTGGGAGGTTGGCATGTATCGACCGAGCCACCGGAAAAGAAATTTGGGCTGTTGACGTTGATAAGGATTTTGAATGTGAATATCACACCTGGGGAAACGCGGAAACACCTCTGATTGTTGACGACAAAGTGATTTGCACACCCGGAGGCAAAAAAACAAGCGTGGTAGCCTTCGATAAAATGACAGGAAAACTTGCCTGGCAAAGCAAATCACTGGGTGGAGAGCGTGCCTACGCTTCTGCTACAATTTATAAATACAATAATTTCAGATACATATTGGCCGTTATTGGCACCGATTTAATTGCGCTCGTTCCCGAAACCGGCGAAATTGCGTGGAATTATAAATACCTCAATCCCGAAAAATGGGATCAGTCCGGTTTGATCTGGACAAACACACCCATTTTTAAAGACGACAAGATTTTCCTCACAATGGGCTATGATTACAACGCCAAAATGATTCAAATGGCTCCTGATGGAAAATCTGTTTCGGAAGTTTTTACCGACACCATTTTCGACAACCACCACCACGGCGTTATTTTAGTTGATGGTTATTTATACGGCTCAAACTGGCGGGATAATAAACGAGGAAAATGGGTTTGCATGAATTGGGATTCAGGAGAAATAAAATATGAAGATGAATGGGACACAAAAGGTTCGATGATTATGGCCGACGGACTTTTATATTGTTACAATGAAAAAGGGAATGTCGGTTTGGTTAAACCCGATCCTGCTGGCTTCAAAGTTATCAACGAGTTTAAAATCACAGAAGGAGCCGGCCCGCATTGGGCACACCCGTTTATTGCCGATGGAAAATTGTTGATTCGGCATGGCGATGCTTTGATGGTTTACGATATAAAAGAAAAACAATAATCACAGCATTACTATCAATCAAAATTACAAATCATGAAATTCTTTTTCTTCCTGCTGATAATTTTTGCAAGCTCTTCCCTGTTTTCACAGGACTTAGTTGAATTTAGAGGAATTGGCAGGTCTGGTCATTACAACGAAATAGGACTGATGAAACAATGGCCGGAAGGAGGACCCGAAGTTATTCTAAAAATAGAAGGTATTGGCAAAGGTTATTCTATCCCCATTATGGCTGACAATATTATATATGTTACTGGCATAAAAGAGGATACTACTGATGTACTTTCGGCATACAATTTAAAAGGTAAATTACTTTGGGAAACCAATTACGGAAGGTCTTGGACAAGATCGTACTCCGATAGTCGCAGCACACCAACCTTTGAAAATGGGAAACTCTTTGTTTCCAGTGGGACAGGACAGCTTAATTGCATTGATACAAAAACCGGTAAAATAACCTGGCAAATTGATGCGATAGAAAAATATAAAGGCGAAATCTATAAACATGGAGATGCTGAAAATCCCCTCGTTTTAAAAGATATTGTGATTTATACAACCGGTGGAGAGGAAAACACAGCAGTGGCGCTGAATAAAATTGATGGTTCGCTGGTTTGGAAAACCAAAAGCCTTGGTGGGGCAAAATCGTACGCATCTCCGGTTGTTATTCACCACAATGGTAATAATATCATTCTCGCCCAGACTTCTGAAAATCTTGTTGCAATTAATCCTGAAAACGGAGAAATATTATGGCATTACAATCTTATCCGTTATCACCTGCATGAACAAGGGGTTGGAGCAAATACCAATCCGCCAATATATTGGAAAGGCGAAATATTTGTTACAAGCGGATACAATCATCCCGGAATCAAACTTGCACTTTCCGAAGATGGAAAATCCGTAACAGAAATCTGGAAAAACGATACTATCGATACACATCACGGTGGGGTGGTTTTGGTTGACGGTAATCTTTATGGCTCTAACTGGCAAAACAATTCAAGGGGACGCTGGACCAGTGTAAACTGGGAAACCGGAAGAACAAACTGGGAGGAAGAATGGTACAATAAAGGTTCAACAATTTATGCCGACGGGATGCTTTATATTTACGAGGAAAAAAGCGGGAATATTGCGTTAGTTGAACCTTCGGAAGAAAATCTGAAAATAAAAAGTACATTTAAAATGAAGGAGGGTGAAGGTCCTCATTGGGCACATCCTGCTATATACGATGGCAAGCTTTTCATTCGACATGGTAGTATGTTAATGGTGTATAATATTAAAGCATAAATGAACAGCCGCACAATAAATATTATTGTTTGGGCACTTGGCGCAATTGCGCTGATCATGATTGTTTGGTGGGTTCGAACCGACCCTACCGCTGAATATTTAGTGAGCATGCCCGGGGCAGATAACCGGGGAAAAGGGCTTGCTGAACAGGACGTAAAAATTGGCGAACTTTTCGAACAGTTTGCAACC
>JBBQPP010000074.1:0-11754 GCA_038217255.1 Bacteroidales bacterium
GGCGATATGGCTTGTCATGTTATGCACCCTGTTTTTACAGCAATGAAACTTGGATACCCAACAAAAGTAATTGGCAGTTCTACCCCATTTACACCTGACGGTGCTCCAAATGCTGAAGTAGTTCATCTGACTTTTCCTGCACGTAAAAAACCGGCAAATATTAAAATTAACTTGCCTGAAGTAAATGTTACCTGGACTGATGGTGGTATTAAACCAAAACTTCCGGAAAACTGGCCCATTGACAGAATCCAGAATTCTGGCGTTATATTCCGCGGAAGCAAAGACACACTTGTTTGTGGAGAGTATGGAACTGATCCAATTCTACTTTCCGGCAGGGTACCTAATGTTCCTCAAACCGAACGACGTATTGACGGGCATGAACTCGATTGGATTAGAGCTTGTAAAGAAAGTCCTGAAAATCGGATACCAACTGCATCCGATTTTAAAGATGCCGGGCCTTTTAACGAAATGGTTGTTATGGGTGTTTTGGCAACCCGCCTTCAAGCTCTTAATAAAGTTCTCGATTGGGATGGGCCAAATATGACATTTACAAATATTTCCGCTACTGATGAATTGAGGCTTGGCAGAAACAATACAATACCAGCAAAAGAATTTGCCGATCAATTAATCAAACATAATTATCGTGAGGGTTGGACTTTACCAGCCATGTCTTAACTGAAATATTTACAATTTTTTTACTGGTCTTAAATAAATATACCAGTTTCGGACTAATGATATTTTGAATCTTAAACCGATTGAAAGTTCGCTTTCAATCGGTTTTTTTTATGAATGAGCGAATTTACCTTCCACAAAATAACCCAACTGAAATAAAAATCCTTAAACCGTTGAAACGGTGGACGGGAGAGAGGTTTTAGTTGAATGAAGCTCGATGCTTAATCCTATATACTTGATACTTGGTACTTGGTTCCTGGTGCTGAATATTTGGAAAACCAATGACTAATAACCAACATGGAAAATTTATAGCATGACTTGGAGTCATGCTATAAATTTAATTATCAAACCAAAATTTTCTTGCAATATTCTACGCACTTGATAACTTCTTTTTGAGCATCTGAATTTTCAGGTACGTCATATTCAAGTTCAATATCAAAATAAATGGGCCATTTGTTTTTCTGAACCAATTTCAGCATATCGGCAATTGGTGTGTCTCCTTTTCCCCATGGCATATTAGTATTTGGCGGTGTTCCGTTTTTCCCTGTTTTGTCTTTTGTATGGATACTAAAAATCCGGTCATGTAAGCGTTCGATCAATTCATTTGGATGATTTCCGGTTGCACCAAAATAATGTCCGGCATCAAAATTCAACATATTTTTTGGCGAATAGGCCAAAAATTTATCGAAACTGAAACCAGGTTCTCCGGGTTGACCGTGGTTGTGGAAAATGGCATACATATTATGTTTTTCCGCAAATTTACCAAGTCGCTGACAAGCTTCTTCACCAATTTCGTTGGTAATTCCTTTTGCCCCCAGAACTTTGGCAGCATTGAAAGCATAATCAATTTCATCGTCGCTCCAATTGGCAGGTGCAAATTTTACGATATGGATTTCAACTCCTGCTTTATCATACATTTTACGCAGGGTTTTGTATTTGTCCATTGAAACTGAGATACGCCAGTCGCGCTGTGCTTTGTTGGCAGCATCTGCTTTTTTCTGAAATTCTGCTTTTTGAGCATCCGACATTTCCACTCCACGCTGCGGACGGGGAGCTCCGGCGGGTAGTCCGGCATAGTTTTCAGCAACGTCGCCCATTAATTCTATGGAACTTATTCCAGCTTCGACACAATATTTCAAAATGTCCTCAGCCGTTGATGGCATACTGCGCCAACTGTAAGTTATTGCGCCAATTTGCACACCACCAAATTTTGAATTGGGTTTTCCGGTTGTCGCAGCAAAAGCACGCGGGGCAAATGCAAGTCCGGCAGTTGCAAGTGCTGTGGTTGCTAAAAATTTTCTTCTTGAAACAGAATTTGAAAATTTATTTTCTTCCATGATAGTAAATATTTTAATTGATTTAAGTAGGCTTAAATTTGCACAAATAATTTGAAATGACAGTTTCGAGTTCCCATTTTCTTTTATCAAAGATTTTCGTTACTAATGGCGAATCGGAATTAGCCACACCCAACAAAAAAGCCGGACTTTTCAGCCCGGCTTTCGAATATATTCAAGAATTTTCTATTCTTCTTTTTTCTCTTCGGCAGTTTCGTCTGCTTTTTCTTGGGCTGGCTCAGAAGCCTCAACGGCAGGCTCAGAAGTCGTTTCAGTTGAAACTTCTGTTTCAGCAACAGGTGTTTCAACTACCTCTTCAACAACTTTTGCATCTTCAACTACTTTTACTTCTTCTTCTACAATTTCGGCATCTTCAACTACCTTTACTTCTTCTTTTGCAACAGGTTTTGCTTTTGCTTCGGTTTTTGCTTTTGCTGGTGCAGCGGCTACAACTTCATCTTTTTTAGCGCCACCACGACGTGAACGGCGTTTTTTCGATTTCGCTGCATCGTCTTTTGCTGCCAACATTGCTTCGTTGTAGTCAACCAACTCCATGATACACATTTCGGCGTTATCTCCCAAACGATTGCCCGTTTTAAGAATCCGTGTGTAACCACCGGGACGATCAGCTATTTTTGTTGCAATTTCCCTGAATAATTCAGAAACTGCATCTTTATCCTGCAAATAGCTGAATACTATCCTGCGTGAATGTGTTGTGTCGCTTTTACCTTTAGTAATTAACGGTTCAACATACATACGCAAAGCTTTTGCTTTTGCAAGTGTGGTTGAAATTCTCTTATGCATAATAAGAGAACTTGCCATGTTTGCGAGCATCGCTTTCCGATGTGCTGTTTTCCGTCCTAAATGATTTATTTTTTTATTATGTCTCATTTCTTGTTACTCCTTATCCAATTTATACTTCGAGATATCCATTCCAAAATTTAATCCCATATTGTCTAAAAGATCGTCTAACTCGGTAAGTGATTTTTTACCAAAGTTCCTGAATTTCAACAGATCGTTGCGGTTGTAAGTTACCAAGTCGCCCAATGTATCAACATCGGCAGCTTTTAAACAATTCAATGCACGAACTGACAAATCCATGTCAACTAATTTAGTTTTCAGGAGTTGACGCATGTGAAGTACTTCCTCATCGAATTCCTCATTTGCAAATTTCTCATCTGAATCAAGTGTAATTTTCTCATCAGAGAACAACATGAAATGATAAATCAGGATTTTGGCAGCCTCTTTCAATGCCTCTTTTGGTTGGATTGAACCATCAGTATTAATATCCAGTATTAATTTTTCGTAGTCGGTTTTTTGTTCAACACGATAATTTTCCACAGCATATTTTACCGATTTAATTGGAGTAAAAATTGAATCAATCGCAATTACCCCTAATTCTGGTTCTACAGGTTTGTTTTCACCCGAAGGAACGTAACCACGTCCTTTATTGATGGTAATTTCCATGTGGATTTTCACATCGGGCTCCATTCTGCAAATCACCAGTTTTGGGTTTAACACCCTGAAACCGGTCATGAATTTGTTGATGTCGCCGGCAGTGAATTCTTCCTGTCCGGTAATCGATATAGATACTTTTTCACTGTCAAAGTCGTCAACTTCGTTTTTAAACCGAATCTGTTTCAGATTAAGGATAATATCGGTTACATCTTCAATAACACCTTTAATCGTAGAAAATTCATGGTCAACACCTTCAATTTTAACTGTAGTTATTGCATACCCTTCGAGAGATGATAACAGGATTCGACGTAAAGCGTTACCAACAGTTATCCCGTAACCGGGCTCCAGTGGGCGAAACTCGAATTTTCCGAATTTATCATCGGATTCTAACATAATCACCTTGTCAGGTTTTTGGAATGCTAATATTGCCATAATGACCTTATAAATTTTATTATTTTGAATACAACTCTACGATTAGTTGCTCTTTGATATTTTCAGGTATTTCCTCGCGTTCGGGGCGATTCAGGAATTTTCCGGCCATTTGATCGTTGGCCCATTCCAGCCACTCGTAACGAGTACTCCGGCGCGAATGCAATGAGTCTGTAATTTCTTCCATAGCTTGTGATTTTTCCCTAACTCCAACAATATCGCCAGGTTTTACCAAATAAGATGGAATATTTACAACATTTCCGTTTACAACTATATGTTTGTGCGTAACAAACTGACGGGCAGCAGCCCGTGTTTTAGCAATTCCAAGGCGGAATACAACATTGTCGAGCCTTGACTCAAGCAATTGAAGTAATACCTCACCTGTTACACCTTTTGAAGCTTGTGCCTGGTGAAACAGTCCACGGAACTGACGTTCCAATATTCCATAGGTGTATTTTGCTTTTTGTTTTTCTCTTAACTGTAGCCCGTATTCCGATTTTTTCCTCCTTTTTGACGTTAACCCGTGCATTCCGGGAGGATAATTTTTGTGTTCGAATACTTTATCCGGTCCGAATATTGGTTCACCGAATTTACGAGCTATCTTGGATTTTGGTCCTCTATATCTTGCCATAACCTTTTCGTTTTAAAATTATACACGTCGTCTTTTAGCCGGGCGACATCCGTTGTGCGGAAGTGGTGTTACATCAACAATTTCGGTAACCTGCAAACCAATGGTTGCCATGGCTCTAATTGCTGATTCACGACCATTGCCTGGTCCTTTTACGAATACTTTAACTTTACGAAGTCCAAGGTCATAAGCGGTTTTCGAACATTCCTCCGAAGCTACCTGAGCAGCATACGGAGTATTCTTTTTCGAACCACGAAACCCTTTTTTTCCTGCTGACGACCATGAGATTACCTCTCCGTTCATATTTGTCAGCGTAACTATGATATTGTTGAAAGAAGAGTGGACGTGACCCATTCCATTAGCCTCAACAACAACAACTCTTTTTCTGTTAGAAACTGTTTTTTTTGCCATAATTCAAATTCCTTATTTAGTGGCCATTTTTTTATTAGCAACAGTTTTACGTTTACCTTTACGGGTACGGGAATTGTTCTTTGTACTTTGCCCACGCACCGGTAAACCGATACGGTGGCGGATACCACGATAACAACCGATATCCATCAGTCGCTTAATGTTCATTTGAACTTCAGAACGCAATTCACCTTCTACTTTGAAGCTTTCGTTAATTACTTTACGAATAGCAGCAAACTGATCATCGTCCCAATCCTGTACCTTTAGGTCTTTTTCAACACCTGCTTCTTTCAAAACAGAAATTGATCTGTTGCGGCCAATACCATAAATATAGGTAAGGGCTATTTCGCCTCTTTTGTTATTTGGAATATCAACACCAACAATACGTGCCATAAATTTTTAATTTTTCAGATTAATTACCCTTGACGTTGTTTAAACTTGGGGTTCTTTTTATTAATCACAAATAAACGTCCCTTTCTGCGGATAATTTTGCAGTCGGCGCTTCGTTTTTTAATTGAAACACGAGTTTTCATATTAATTAATCTTTAGTTTTTGTATCTAAATGTAATCCTACCTTTGGTTAAATCATAAGGAGACATTTCCACTTTTACCTTATCACCCGGCAATATTTTGATATAATGCATTCTCATTTTACCAGAAATATGACCAGTAATAACATGCCCATTTTCCAGCTCAACTCGAAACATGGCATTTGATAATGCCTCTATTATGGTTCCATCTTGTTCTATCGAAGATTGTTTTGCCATAAATTAACTTAATTTGCCTTTAAATTTAATAATGTGTAGTTTTTATCCTCTAATTTACCCATTATATTGAACTGCCACCAGCGCGACCTTTGATCCGACCTGATTTCATCAAACCGTCGTAGTGACGCATTAACAAGTGGCTTTCAATTTGTTGTAAAGTATCTAACACAACCCCCACTAAAATCAACAAGGAAGTTCCACCATAAAAATAGGCAAACGACTGGTTGATCCCGATTAACATGGCAAAAGCAGGAAGTATGGTCACCAATCCCAGGAAAATTGATCCTGGAAGGGTTATCCGTGACATAATTGTATCAAGATACTCAACGGTACGTTTCCCTGGTTTAATACCCGGAATAAAACCACCGTTCTTTTTCATGTCTTCTGCCATTTGAGTAGGATTGATAGTAATAGCCGTGTAAAAATAAGTAAAAGCTACAACTAACAAAAATTGCATTAAATTGTACCAAACCCCGTTGATGTTAGAAAGAGCAGCCGCAACACCACGTAAGTTTTCAGAATTAGCAACGCCAACAATTGTGATAGGCACCATCATAATTGCCTGAGCAAAAATAATGGGCATAACACCTGCTGCATTTACTTTTAGCGGAATGTACTGTCGTACACCTCCATACTGTTTGTTACCAACAATTCGTTTTGCATATTGCACCGGGATCCTGCGGGTTCCCTGAACGAGCAGGATAGATGCCATGAAAACAAGAAAAAGGATAACAAACTCAACAAGGAACATTACCAATCCACCACCCTGTTGATTGATACGGGAAGCAAATTCCTGCACAATCGCCTGTGGCAACCTGGCAATAATACCAATCATAATAATAAGTGAAATACCATTACCAATACCTTTATCGGTAATACGTTCGCCTAACCATAGCACAAACATCGACCCAGCCGTTAATATTACAATTGAGGGAAGTGTAAACCAAATCCCACGCATTGCAAAAGCCGTTTCGGGCAACTGCATATTAAGATTAGCAAGATATGCCGATGCCTGAGGAATCAGGATTAACACCGTTAAATAGCGGGTAATCTGATTGATTTTCCTCCTACCTGACTCACCCTCTTTCTGCAACCTCTGGAAGTAGGGTACTGCGATTCCCATTAACTGGATCACAATTGAGGCAGATATATACGGCATAATTCCTAAAGCAAAGATGGAAGCCTGTGAAAAAGCACCACCCGAAAACATATTAATCAAGCCAAGTAATCCGTCTGAAGTTTGCGACTTCAAATTTTGCAACTGGGCAGGATCGATTCCCGGTAGTGAAACAAAAGAGCCTAACCTGTAAATTAACAGGAGAAACAGTGTTGTTCCGATGCGAAATCTAAGATCTTCAATCTTATAAATATTCTTTAGGGTCTCTATAAATCTTTTCATTATAGTTTACAGTATTTCTGTGGTTCCTTGTAATTTTTCTATAGCTTCTTTGGCACTTTTCGTAAAGGCGTGTGCTTTAACTTCAAGTTTTACACTTAAACTTCCACCACCCAGGATTTTTATCCTGTCCCTTTTACTTGCCACACCTGCTGAAACCAGGAATTCCTTGTCGATAACAGTTGTGTTCTTTTTTTCAGACAATTGTTGCAATACTTCAAGGTTGATTCCTTTGTACTCAACCCTGTTAATATTTTTAAAGCCTGATTTCGGAACAACACGTTGCAAAGGCATTTGACCGCCTTCGAAACCTATTTTCTTTGAATACCCTGATCTTGACTTTTGTCCCTTATGTCCACGGGTCGAAGTACCGCCTCTGCCTGAGCCCTGGCCTCTTCCGATTCGTTTTTGGGTTTTAGTAGATCCTTCTGCAGGTTGTAAGTTATTTAAATTCATATTTTCAGATATTTGAAATATTAATTAACTTCTTCAACACTAATTAAATGCCTCATTTTGTTAACCATGCCAACAATCTGAGGAGTAGCCTCGTGAATAACCGGACGGTTTAACTTTTTTAAACCCAACGCTTCCAAAGTCAATTTCTGGCGTTTTGTTGATCCGATACTACTTTTTACTTGTGTAATTTTTAATTTAGCCATAACTGTGTTATCCTTTAAAAACTTTTTCCAATGAAACACCTCTGTGCTGGGCTACTGTGTAAGCATCGCGCAACTCGAGCAAAGCAGCCATTGTTGCTTTTACAAGGTTATGCGGGTTAGAAGAGCCTTTCGATTTTGCCAGAATATCATGTATTCCAACACTTTCGAGTACGGCACGCATAGCACCACCCGCTTTAACACCGGTACCCGATGTTGCTGGTTTCAGCAGGACGTTTGCACCACCGAATTTTGCTGTTTGTTCGTGTGGGATAGTTCCGTGAATTACCGGAATTTTCACCAAATTCTTTTTAGCTGCGTCAACGCCTTTTGAAATAGCAGTTGTTACTTCACTTGCTTTTCCAAGGCCCCAACCTACAATTCCGTCTTCGTTACCAACAATTACAATCGCAGAGAAACTAAATGTACGTCCCCCTTTTGTAACTTTGGTTACGCGGTTAATGGCTACCAACCTGTCTTTTAATTCCAGGTCGCTAGTTTTTACTTTGTTGCTAATTTTCGCCATAATTTATTAGAATTTTAGGCCACCTTTACGGGCAGCGTCAGCTAATTGTTTTACTCTTCCATGGTACAAATAACCATTCCTGTCGAATACCACTGAAGATATCCCGGCAGCCACCGCTTTTTCGGCAATTGCTTTACCAACTAAGGCTGCTTTTTCAGTTTTTGTACCTTCTGCTCCAGCGATTTCCTTTGCTTTTGATGAAGTCATCAGAAGTGTTATTCCTTTTGAATCATCAATTATTTGAGCATATATTTCCTTATTACTTCTGAATATACTCATGCGTGGACGGTCGGCTGTGCCAGAAACTATTTTGCGTACGCGCATTTTAATTTTTGTGCGCCTCTGTATTTTTGTTAATGCCATAATAATTAACTTATTAAGAATTATTTTGAAGCGGTTTTACCAGCCTTACGCCTTAACACTTCTCCGACGAACTTAATACCTTTTCCTTTATAAGGCTCCGGCATACGGAATGATCTGATTTTAGCCGCTACCTGTCCTATTAATTGTTTGTCATTACTGTTTAATGTTACAATCGGGTTACTCCGTTTGTCGGATTTAGCATCAACTTTTACCTCAGGAGGAAGTTGCAAATAGATATGGTGAGCAAAACCCAATACAAGGTCAAGTACGTTGTTCTGGACCATTTCGGCCCTATATCCAACACCCACGAGTTCCAATTTAACTTCGTATCCTTTTGATACGCCAATAACCATGTTATTAACTAAAGACCGGTAGAGTCCATGCATTGCTTTTTGGCTTTTTTCATCGCCTGCCCTTTTCAATTCAACCGTATCATTTTCGATACTGACTGAGATGTTTGGGTCAACTTTCTGTGACAATTCCCCAAGAGGTCCTTTCACTGTGACAACGTTTTCGTCGCTCACACTAATTTTAACTCCTGCCGGAACTGCTACGGGTAATTTACCTATTCTTGACATGACTTTTCTCCTTTAATACACGTAACATAAAACTTCTCCCCCAACATTAAGTTCTTTAACTTCTTTGTCGGTAATTACACCTTTCGATGTTGAGATAATTGCTATTCCCAAACCATTAAGTACACGAGGAACACTGTCTGTATCGCAGTATTTACGTAAACCTGGTTTACTTATGCGTTCTAATGCTTTAATTGCAGAAACCTTTGTTTCAGGGTTGTATTTCAATGCAATTTTAATATTTCCCTGGTAGCCCACCTCGTCTTCAAATTTATAATTCAGAATATAACCTTTCTCTTTGAGGAGTTTTGTCATTTCTTTTTTCAAACCTGAAGCGGGTATATCAACCACCCGATGTTTTGCCTGAATTGCATTTCTTAACCTTGTAAGATAATCTGCTATTGGATCTGTTATTTTACTCATTATTTCAAGTTCTTTAAACGATTACCAACTTGCCTTTTTAACTCCAGGAATCAAGCCTTCGGAGGCCATTTCCCTAAAATCAATCCTGCTGATTCCGAATTGGCGCATATATCCTTTAGGTCTTCCAGTTAATTTACACCTGTTGTGTAAACGAACTTTCGACGAATTCTTCGGGAGTTTTTGCAAACCAACCCAATCGCCTTCGGCCTTAAGTTTAGCACGTTTTTCGGCAAATTTCTCAACTAATTTTGCACGTTTTACCTCGCGTGCTTTCATTGATTCTTTAGCCATTGCTTAGTTCTTTTTAACGTTTTTAAATGGTAAACCTAATTCTTTTAACAATGCGAAACCTTCTTCATCAGTTTTTGCATTGGTAACGAAGGTAATGTTCATCCCGTTTAACTTGCTTACTTTGTCCAGAACAATCTCTGGGAAAACAATTTGTTCGGGAATGCCGAGTGTGTAGTTACCGCGACCATCCATTTTGCTTTCAATACCGCGAAAATCGCGGATACGTGGCAATGCCACAGCAATTAAGCGATCGAGGAATTCATACATTTGGTCGCGACGCAATGTAACGCGCACGCCAATGGGCATCTTTTTCCTTAGTTTGAAATTTGAAATGTCCTTTTTCGACATGGTTTGCATTGCTTTCTGGCCTGCAATCATTGTCATTTCGGTTGTTGCAACATCAATCAGCTTTTTATCGGCAATTGCTGCTCCAACTCCTTGGTTAAGAACTATTTTTTCTAATCTCGGAACTTGCATAACAGAAGAATAATCGAATTCCTTCTTTAAAGAAGGGATTATTTCTTCATTATATTTCTTTTTAAGAGTGGGTGTGTAAGCCATTACTTTATCTCCTCTCCGGATTTTTTGGAAAAACGTACTAATTTACCTTGGTCATTCAATCTCCTTCCAACACGTGTTGCGACGCCAGCTTTGGCATCGAACAGCATTAGGTTTGAGATGTGTACAGGTGCTTCTTTTTCAACAATACCACCTTGCGGGGTTGCCGCATTTGGTTTGGTATGTTTTTTCATCAGATTAACACCTTCAACGATTGCTCTTTCTGTTTTTGTGATAATTTCGAGAACGCGGCCCTTTTTGCCTTTGTTGTTCCCTGCTATCACAAGCACATTGTCGCCTTTCTTTATGTGTAATTTTTTTTGCATTTTAAGCTATTTTCTAATTACAGTACTTCTGGTGCGAGTGAAATGATTTTCATATTCTTGTCTCGCAATTCACGAGCTACGGGGCCGAAAATACGTGTTCCGCGCATTTCATTTGCAGCGTTCAACAGTACAACTGCATTGTCGTCGAAACGAATATATGAACCATCTGCACGACGGTTTTCTTTTTTCGTACGAACTACGATTGCACGCGATACAGTCCCTTTTTTTACATCAGTTCCCGGCATGGCACTTTTTACAGTTACAATAATTGTGTCGCCCAATGATGCATAACGTTTTCTGGTTCCGCCTAATACACGGATACAGAGAACTGTTTTGGCTCCACTATTATCGGCTACTGAACATCTTGATTCTTGTTGTATCATGATTACTTAGCTCTTTCAATTATTTCAACTAATCTCCAACATTTGGTTTTGCTCAGCGGACGTGTTTCCATAATCCTAACTTTATCACCTTCGTTGCAGTCATTACTCTCATCATGGGCATGGAATTTTGTTGTTTTATTAACGAACTTACCATACATTGGGTGTTTTACTTTACGTTTAACAGCCACTATGATTGATTTGTCCATTTTATCGCTAACAACAACCCCGACTTTCTCTTTCCTGAGATTTCTTACTTGATTTTCTTCCATCGTGAATTAATTCTATTTTTCTTTTAATTCAATTTCGCGAAGAACAGTCTGCAACCTTGCAATATTCCTTTTGCTAACCTGAATTTTCATTGGGTTATCAAGCGGACTAACTGCGTGGTTCATTTTAAGGCGAATAAGGTTTTCCTTTTCAACCTGTAACTTTTCGACGATTTCTTTTACCGTCAGTTCTTTGATTTCAGAAGTTTTCATTATTCACCTTTTTATTCTTCAACATAATCACGTCTTACAATAAACTTTGTTTTTACCGGCAGTTTCTGTGCGGCTAACCTTA
>JBBQPP010000075.1:0-11746 GCA_038217255.1 Bacteroidales bacterium
GAAGGAAGCAAATATAACCAAATATTTTGCCACCAAAACTGTTTTGAATATTTTACTTTACCAGACGATAAAAATCCATGAATCACGAAAGTCCCATAAACAGATGAATGGTATAATATTACAATTCGAAAATAATTTAATTGCCCTTTGAAACAAGTTGAAAATCAAGATGTTTTTTTTCCAGATTTGTACGCCATACTTTTATTTTCAATTCATCGCCCAATTGATATGTTTTATGCGAATGACGACCCACAAGCGAATAGTTTTTTTCATCGAAAATGTAGAAATCGTCATCTAATTCCCGAATAGGAATCATCCCTTCGATTTTATTTTCGAGCTCAACAAAAATGCCCCAGTCAGTAACCCCTGAAATCACTCCCGAATAAATTTGCCCGATGTGATCCTGCATGAATTCAACCTGTTTGTATTTTATCGAAGCACGTTCGGCATTGGCAGCACGGGTTTCCATATCCGATGAGTGCTTGCACAGCTCTTCGTATTTTTGTTCGTTTGCAGATCTCCCGCCAGCGAGATATTTTTCCAAAAGCCGGTGAACCATCATATCCGGATATCGACGAATTGGTGAAGTAAAATGGGAGTAATATTCAAACGACAAACCATAATGGCCTATATTCCGTGTTGAATATGCCGCTTTTGCCATAGTTCTAATGGCAAGGGTTTCAACAAGGTTTTGTTCTTTTTTGCCTTTTACGTTATTGAGCAAATTATTGAGCGATGATGAAATTGCCTTTGATGTGGTAAGTTGAATTCCATAACCAAATCGTTGGATAAATGTATTAAATGTTGAGAGTTTGTCTGGGTCAGGTTTGTCGTGAATTCGGTAAACAAAGGTTTTTGGAGTTTTATTTTCCCCTTTTTTCCCAACAAATTCAGCTACACGTCTATTTGCCAGCAACATAAACTCTTCAATTAGTTTATTTGAATCTTTGGCTTCTTTAAAATATACCGAGATTGGTTTTCCTTTTTCATCAATTTCAAATTTGATTTCAACCCGTTCAAAAGCAATTGAACCATCTTTAAACCGTTTGTCGCGTAGTTTAATTGCCAGCTGGTTCAATGCCAGTATTTCCATTGACAGATCTCCTTCACCGGTTTCAATTACCTGTTGGGCTTCTTCGTAGGCAAACCGGCGGTTCGAGTGGATTACGGTTTTTCCAAACCACTCTTTTACAAGATCAGCATGTTCAGTTACTTCAAAAATGGCTGAAAAACAGAGTTTATCTTCATTGGGCCTGAGAGAGCAAACACCATTTGAAAGCCGTTCGGGTAACATTGGAACAACGCGATCAACTAAATATACCGAAGTTGCGCGGCTTTGCGCCTCATCTTCTATAATTGTATTTGGAGTAACATAATGCGTTACATCAGCAATGTGTACTCCAACTTCCCAGTTGCCGTTATTCAGTTTTTGCAACGAAAGTGCATCATCAAAATCCTTGGCATCGTGCGGGTCGATGGTAAATGTTGTAATACCGCGCATATCCCGCCGTTTTTTTATTTCATCTTCCGGAATTTCAAGTGGAATTTTCTCAGCTGCCTTATCTACATTTTCAGGAAATTTGTGCGGCAATTCAAATTCAGCAAGAATGGCATGCATCTCTGTATCGTTGTTCCCGGCATCACCAAGCACCTCTTTGATTTGGCCAAACGGACTTCGGGCATTGGGTGGCCACTCAACAATCTCGGCAATAGCCTTTTGGCCATTTTTAGCGCCGTTAAGTTTTTCAAGCGGAATAAAAATATCGAACCCAACTTTTCCGGCAGGAATTAGAAATGCAAAATTTCGTGAAGTTTGCACTGTGCCTACAAATACTGATTTTGCTCTCTCAATAATCTCGATGATTTCGCCTTCCAAATCATGCTTTTTTCGTGTTGCGAATAACCTGACACTTACTTTGTCACCTGCCATAGCGTGGTTCAGGTTGCGCGATGAAACTAGGATTGGTCGTTCAACTTCATCGCTGTTTACATAAGCAAAACCCTGCGATTGCAAATCAACAATTCCAACCACTGTGCCTGATTTTACCTTCAATTTAAATTTTCCACGTACTATTTGTTCGAGGTAACCATCATCGTGCAATTCCTGTAAAACGGCACTTACCAATTTGCGCGTTTCCATGTCCTTAATGCCCAACCATGTTGATATTTGCTTGTAATTCACCGTTTTGCCCGGTTCACCGTACAGGAAAGTTATAATTGAATTTTTTAACTTCTTTTTGTTAAAAGTTTCGGCTTTAATCTTTTTAAAACCTCCCCTTTTCTTATTTTTCTTTGACATATTTCTTATTTTTTATAACAGAACAATTTAGGTTTTTTATTCTGAACTAAGATTTTTAATCACTTTTTTATTTAACAAAGCATAACTTTTAATGTTTGAAGGAATTACTATGTTTGTACTCCATTAAAAATGAATGAAAATTAAAGGGAAAATACCATTTATTATTGTTGCGGCGCTGACCTGGATTGTTATAATTTCATCATGTGCGAACCCCGGAATGCCGGTTGGTGGAGCAAAAGATACAATTCCCCCGGTACTTCTGAAAACCGAGCCCGGATATAGAACATTAAATTACAAAGGTAATGATATTAGGCTTACATTTAACGAGTATCTGGCCATTGAAGATATATCCGAATCGCTGGTTATTTCGCCCCCAATGATTAAAAAACCCATTATTCGTACAAAATCAAAAACATTGGTTATTGAGTTTAATGAAGATTTAAAAGACAGCACAACTTACTCGCTCGATTTTAAAAACTCGGTGGCCGATAACAATGAAAAAAATCCGATCGAAAATTTTCGTTTTTCATTTAGTACCGGGTCGGTTTTTGATTCGTTGCGCGTGTCGGGCAGATTGATGAACGCTTTTAACCTTGAACCAATCGACAAAGGTTTGGTGCTACTTCACAAAAATTTACATGATTCAGCATTTTTCAGGACAAGACCCGATTATATTGCAAAAACCAACGAAGAAGGAATTTTTATGATTGACAATATTGCTCCCGGAAAATATCATCTTTTTTCGCTTTTTGATGGGAACAATAATTTATTATATGATGAGGGTGCTGAGGAAATGGCTTTCGAAGATTCAGTAATTATCCCATCGGCTAAATATGTTGAAGAAGTGGATACGATTTACACGGCTACCGATACTATTGTAGTTTTGGGCCATACCCATTTTTATCCTGAACCTGTTTATTTACACCAGTTTACTGAAGATATATTCGACCAATATCTCGACAAATACTCAAGAGACACACGTTATAAATGCACTTTTGTTTTTAATGAATCGGTTAAAGATTCGTTTCAGTTAAATTTGATTAACAATGATGCAATCAACTGGTATCAAACAGAATACAATGAAAATATTGATTCGCTTACAATATGGATTACCGATACAACGGTTGCCCGGCTTGATACCCTCCTGATGGAAGTCGATTACCTTCAGTTAGATACTTTAAATCAACTTTATTTGCAGAAGGATACAGTGGAAATGAATTTTGTGGATAAAGAAGACAGTAGATCAGCAAAAAAGAAAAAAACAAAAGATGGCGAAGAAGAAGTTCCGGAACCTGCTGTTCAGTTTAACTGGCAAACTGACATCAGCAGTTCGATTGTTGAGCTAAACAATAATATCGGGATACTCGCCCCCGAACCTATTTATACGTTCGACAGTACTAAAATTGTGCTGTATCTTGCTGACGACACACTTAAAACACCTCTATCTTTCAATTTTGAAAAAGATACACTTGCATACCGAAAATACCTGGTTTCGTACAAATGGGAACCCGGGGCGGTTTATTTCCTTGAAATTGATTCGGCAGCTTCTGTAAACATATATGGGATTACAAGCAAAAAACTGAACTCAAAATTTACAGCCCGCGAAGAGGATTATTATGGTACGGTGATACTAAATTTGACCGGAATTGAAATGCCAATTATTGCTCAATTGGTCAGTAACGATGATGCTGAAAAGGTTATTGTTCAAAAAATTACGAGTGAAGACGAGAAGGTTGTTTTTGGCTATTTGAAACCCGAAAAATACAAAGTAAAAGTTATTTTTGATAAGAATGGAAATGGAAAATGGGATACCGGCAGTTATCAGGATAAATATCAGCCTGAAAGGGTATCTTATATTAATGAAGTGGTAAAAGTTAGGTCGAATTGGGAAAAGGAATACAACTGGGATTTGAAGCCTGACTTGACTTTTGTAAAAAAGGTTCGTGACATTGAAGAAGAGGAAAAACAACGCAAAGAGGCTGAAGAAAAAGCAAGAAAAGAGGAAGAGAAAGAGCAGGGAGAAACTCAGGATCAAATGAAGAACTTAATGCAGGGCGGTGGCGGATCGGGTTCTTTTAGGTAAGGAGTAGTGCTTTACTGCAAATATTTGTTACATTGAAGATTAAATCAAAAAAATTATGGCAAGCGTAAAAGACTTAAAAAAAGACATTGATGTTCTGATGTCACTGGTATTGAACGACTGTTTTTCGGTGTTGGAACACAATGAAAAAGTTGATAACGAGGCGATCTTGAAAATAGCTGGAGATGTTATCCAAAAGCACCGTGAATTGCGCCTCCGTGTAAATCACCCCGATGGAAAAGATAATCCAAAGTTGGTCAGAAACTATTACAATAAATTAATTCAGGATACACTAAAAGAAGCCGATGCTGCATTCGAAAGGCTTTCGGCTGAAGTGAAAAAGGTGGCGTAAGAATGTACCATTATATTTTTAAGTTGCTTAGGAAATTTCAAATTCAAACTTTACCAACCTGTTGTTGGAATTGATGTAATCCTTATCCTGCATGTAGTTTTTAGTCTTGAAATCTGATATTCATATTTCAATACAACCATAGTTTGTTTTGTTTCGGGTTAAAAGATTTTTAATTTTGAAACGTTATTAAACTACCAAAATATTTAAAACGAATTTGAATTAAAAAATTATCCAAATTCAACAATAATTGCTAATTAAATAATCTATCAGTTAATATGAGTGAATTTGAAAACATACCTGCGCAAAAATCTAAAAACTGGCGCAACAATATCATTGTAATTGCACTTTCAGTTGTTCTTGTGGCAATGATTGTTTTATTTTTCATGCAACGCCGGGAACATGGATTTATTATGTCGAATATCATGGCTGAAAAAGATTCTGTTCAAAATGAATTAACACAAATAGTAGCCGGTTACGATTTACTAAAAACTGAAAACGATACAATTAACGAACAGTTGGTATATGCACAAGCCAAAGTAAGAGATTTGCTCATTGAAGTTGAACAAACAAAAAAGGTGAGCTACGAAAAGATAACCGATTACCAGAAACAGGTTACTACCCTGCGCGGTATCATGCGCGATTTTGTGGTCCAAATTGATTCTCTCAATAAGCGAAACGAACAGTTAATGGCCGAAAACACACAGGTAAAGGAACAATTCAAGCAAGTTGAAATAAAAAATGAGCAGTTGAGTCAGGACATAGAAACTAAGGAAAAAAAACTGCAACGTGCAGCACAACTCCAAACACGCGATTTGATTGCTGAGGGATTAAATTCACGGGGCAAGGAAACAAGATTTGCCAAAAAGGCCGAAACCATCCGTATATCGTTTGTTTTGGGTAAAAACATTACTTCAAAACGGGGAGCAAAAAATGTTTATATACGTATTATGCGCCCCGATCAACTGCTTATGACAAAATCGCCCAACGATTTATTCCAGTTCGAAGATCTCAAAATCCCGTTTTCGGCTATGCGCGAGGTAAATTACGAAGGACAGGATCTTCCCGTAAACATTTATTGGGACAATGCCGGTGAAGCTGAATTTATGATTGGAACTTACACAATTGACTTGTTTGCCGATGGTAATAACGTTGGGACAACTACTATTGAATTTAAGTAGCGATTCCGAAAATCACTGTAATTTTTATTTTTATGCTGACTACAAATAGTTGGGATTTGGTTATTAGAATTTTTCAACCACAATGCAGATAAAAAAATAAAAGAGCGATAATTGATTCGTTTTTGAAATGTTCTTTTAGAAAGGAAATTGACCGGTACAAATGGTTTTCAACAGTCCTTTTCGAAAGATTCAATTTTACCGCAATTTCATCGTTTGACAGACCTTCTGTTTTACTTAAATGAAATATTTTTTGCTGCTGAATGGGCAATTTCTCAACTAAACTTTGCAGATTTTGCTTCATGTCTTCAAAAATTACAGATTGCCAGGTATTATCCGATTCTTCCTCAAAATTTGCTTTTGTAAAATCACTAAAGGCATTTTCAATGTTTTTCCGACGAATAAAATCATAGATGGTGTTTACCGCAATTTTAAAAATAAAGGACTTTATATTCTTCGAATGATCAAGTATTTCCCTTTTTTCCCAAATTTTCAGAAAAACTTCCTGAACAAGTTCTTCACTATCAGCTTTGTTTTTTAGATAGGAAAACGAAAATTTATAAATACGGGGTGCATATCTTTCAAAAAGTTCCTGATAAGCAGATTTTTGGCCGCCTCTTATTCTCTGGGCAAGTTCCGAATCGCTTATATTTTCAAAGATTTTCAAATTATACTCCAATTTTGACCGCGTAAATGTAAAAGAATTTAAAAAAAACCTGGCACTACCCAGGTTTCCATACCCTAAAATTCCCAAAAACTTCTTTTTAGATTTCAGAAAAATGTTTCAGGTTACTTTTTCTTATCTTTTCTATTCAATCAAAATTTTCACAACAATCTTTTTAATTTGAATTGAATCACCTGCAGTAATTGACGGCCGGTGAACGTCTTCGGGGAAAAACAGAAAGAATTTATCAGGTGTGGCTTTCAGGTAATCTCCTCCATCGAAATCGTAAAAGGCAATGTCTTTTTCTTCATTGTAAGGTTCTTTTACTGTAACTTTGTCGAGGGTCGTCAACCCAATTATCTCTTCACCTTCAATCACATACTGAATATCGATATATTTTTTATGTGATTCATAAAATGCATCCGATTTTTCTTTCCCAAAGTATTCCTGCACGTTCACAAAAATGTGTTCTCCTTCAAGTTCCTGTTTTCCCAGCGGTAGTTCTTTCAGGTTTGCCGATTTCAGGAAATTAAATGCCTGGTCCCAATGCATTGGGTTTTTATGGTACAACACGGCAAATGTCCGTTTATTTATTGATGCATCGGGCAAAACATTCCAGCCACCAAGCCACTCTTTCTTATTAAACCAGTTATTTACTTCATCTTCTGTCCACTTTTCAGGATTTGAGTTTTTTTCGGAACACGCTGTTGTTATCATCAGAATCAATATTATTATAAAATTTAGTTTCATTATACATATTTTTGTTGATTGAATCCTAAATCTAGTTCTTTTATTTCAATTTTTCGTTGTTTGAATGGCGCTCTTTATCCCGCAAAGTTTTCTTCTCAATATTTTTTAGAAAAGCTTCATTTAAATCGATGCCGGTTTGGTTGGCCAAACAAATTAAAATCCACATTACATCGGCCATTTCGTCGCCAATAAGCCCCCTCCCAGCCTCCCCCGAAAGGGGAGGAGTTTCCGTAACCCGATATGATTGATCACCAAATTGCCGGGCAAAATGTCTGGCCAATTCGCCAACTTCTTCTGTTAATATGGCCATGTTTGTGAGCTCACTGAAATATCTGACGCCAATAGTTTTTATCCAATCATCCACCATTTTCTGGGCTTCGGTAATTGTAATGTCCTTTTTATCCATTTCCTTTAAATTGCATAATTTGCATAATTTCTTATGTCTTCCTGTCTCCTAGCCCCGGGGAGGTAGGGGCTTTCTATTCTTTTTGTTTCGAATCGATAATTATCGTTACCGGACCATCATTTACAAGCGAAACTTCCATCATTGCGCCAAATTGGCCCGTCCCAACTTTTTTGCCCAAAGCTAATTCAATCGAATTAACAAATCTTTCATACATGGGAATTGCAAAATCCGGTTTCGATGCACGAATATAAGAAGGTCGGTTTCCTTTTTTAGTGCTGGCATGCAAAGTAAACTGACTCACAACGATAACTTCTCCGGCAACATCTTTAACCGACAAATTCATCACTCCTTTTTCATCGTCAAAAATCCGTAACTGCAATATTTTGTTGGTTAGCCAGCTGATATCTTCATCGGTATCAGCATCTTCAATACCCACTAAAATTAACATTCCCTGATTGATTGCGGATAAAATATTACCCCCAACTTTTACCGAAGCTTCTGAAACCCTTTGAATTACAATTCTCATATTATCAATTCTATCAATCGCTAATTTAAAAAAACAATGGCTTTTTTCAACAATAATAAATGATTTCTGTTTATTATTGCAGAATTATATTTAAACAAAAGCCGAAAATGAAAACAATATTTACTTTTATTACCGCTGTTTTTCTGATGAGTTGCGCATCTCGGAAAAATCTTCAGGGAATCACCGAAACAATAAAAACTACGCCGGAAATTATAAATACACAGCTTGAATTTGATTTAGCTGTTGGCAAGTTTCATAATCATCCTTCATTTGCCATTTGGGTTGAAGATTTGGATGGAAATTACATCGAAACACTGTATGTTACTCAATATTTTGCCAAAGGTGTTTTTGGTCATGGCGAAGCAGAACAAGGAAAATGGAAAAATGAACCGGGTGAAGTTCGCAGACCTGCAGCATTACCATACTGGAGTCACAAACGAAATGTAAAAGCTAAAGATGGCTTGTATGCCCCCAGCCCTGAAACTGCAGTTCCGGATGCATTGACAGGTGCGACTCCAAAAGGGAATTTTATATTGGAGACCGGGTCAAAAGTAGAAGCCAACAAAAAATTCAAAGTGCTTTTTGAAGTAAATCAAGCCTGGGATTCCAATGATTATTGGTCAAATAGCAAATTCCCCAATGATTTTGATTACAAAACCTCTCTTCAACCGGCGTTGGTTTATGAAGCTACTATCGAACCAGAATCAGCGAAAACAGCATATAATTTAATTGCAATCGGACACAGCGAACCATCAGGAAAAAATGGTGATTTGTTTACCAATTTAACAACAATAACAACTGCAAAAGAAATTTTCAGCAAGATTTTGGTTCGGATTAAATAGAAACAGAGTAGCAAGATTGAAAGAAGTATCAAGTATAAAGACAGATAGTATCAAGATAAAAAGAAACATAGATTTCAAGAATAAAAGACTAAATGAATATAGCAGTAAAAAAAGATAATAAGGTTTAGGATAGATTCCGGTCTTGATACTTATATCTATTAGTCTCAAATCCAATTATAAAAAATGAAAACAATTAAAATATTCATCCTCATTGCTTTATTTCCCATTTCGGTTTTTGCACAGAAAGCATCATTAACGGGGAAAGTAGTTGATGCAGTAAGCAACGAGCCGCTTCCATTTGTAAACATTATTGTATCAGGTTCTACCATTGGAACTACTACCGATTTAGATGGAAATTTCATATTAAGAGGGCTCACTCCCGGGTTCATTAGGCTCGAAGCTTCATTTATTGGTTACAAACCAGCCATTTCGGCTGAAATCGAAGTGAGTAACGCCAATGCCAACAGCATCGAAATAAAAATGGAAGAGCAGAAGGAACAAATTGAAGAAGTTGTTGTAAGGGCATCGCCGTTCAGAAAAACAGAAGAAAGTCCGGTTTCATTACGTACGATTGGCATTGGCGAAATCGAAAAAAGTCCGGGCGCCAACCGCGATATTTCGAAAGTAATCCAGTCGTTTCCGGGTGTTCAATCAACCCCCGCTTTTCGGAATGACATTATCATCCGTGGTGGTGGTCCATCCGAAAGCCGTTTTTATTTGGATGGCGTTGAAGTGCCGTTTATCAATCACTTTGCCACGCAAGGCGCTTCTGGCGGACCGGTAGGAATAATCAATGCCGACTTTATCCGCGAAGTAAATTATTATTCCGGTGCGTTCCCCGCCAACCGCGGAAATGCACTCAGTGGTGTGCTCGAATTCAATCAAATTGATGGCAATCCCGATAAAACAAACTTTCAGTTTACGCTCGGAGCTTCTGAAATTGCGGGTACAGTTGATGGCCCGATTGGAGAAAAAACCACATACGTTATTTCAGCCCGCCGCTCGTACCTGAAGTTTCTTTTTAATATTCTGGAACTCCCGTTTTTGCCCACTTTCAACGATATTCAGTTTAAAGTAAAATCGCGTATCGACAAAAAAAATGAACTTACTTTTGTAGGGTTGGGTTCGAAAGATTTGTTCGATTTGAACCTCGGAATCGAAAATCCGGATGAGTCACAACAATACATATTAAGTCAAATTCCGGTAAACGAACAATGGAGCTACACACTTGGCGGTGTTTACAAACACTTCGAAAAACACAGTTTTCAAACTTTGGTTGTCAGTCGCAGCCACTTTAACAACAGCGCTGTAAAATACCTTGACAATGATGACAGCTCGGAGGCCAACAAAACGCTTGATTATTCTTCGGAAGAGATGGAAAATAAAATCAGGTTTGAAAATACCTCCCGATTTGGCGATTACAAATTCAATGTGGGTGCAAATGTTGATTTTGTGACTTACACAAATACATCCCAATTGCAAAAGTTTTACAATAACGAAATTGTGAATATTGACTATAATACCAAACTGAATTTGGTAAAGTGGGGATTTTTTGGTCAGGTCAGCAAAAGTGTATTTAACGAGAGGTTGT
The DNA here is from genome assembly GCA_038217255.1 of Bacteroidales bacterium. Lineage (GTDB taxonomy): Bacteria > Bacteroidota > Bacteroidia > Bacteroidales > Prolixibacteraceae > Draconibacterium. The sequence continues at coordinate 10,686 of JBBQPP010000075.1, forward strand.
CACTTTCGCTTGGTTTGCGCACCGATGCCAACAATTATTCCCCGGATATGAACAACATGTTCAAACAATTTTCGCCACGTTTTTCGGCTTCGTATAGTTTAACCAACGAATGGAGCCTGAATTTCAACACAGGTCGCTATTATCAGTTACCTGCTTACACTTCTTTGGGTTATAAAGAAAATGACATGTTGATAAACAAACAAAACAACCTGAAATACATTTCGGTGGACCATTTGATTGGTGGGCTTGAATACCGCCCGTCATCAACTGTTTTGTTTTCGCTCGAAGGGTTTTGGAAGAATTATAAGAACTATCCTTACTCCATAAACGACAGCATCAGTTTGGCCAACAAAGGAGCCGATTTTGGCGTGGTTGGCGACGAAGCAGTACTTTCGACCTCAAAAGGCCATGCATACGGAGCCGAATTTCAAACCCGAATTAACGCAAAAAAAGGCAATCTGAACCTTTCATACACATTGGTGCGCAGCGAGTTTGACGATTCACGCGGCAATTTTCTACCATCAAGCTGGGACTCGAAACATTTGGTAGCATTGACCGGAACCCGCGAATTAAAAAACAACTGGCGCGTGGGTGGCCGCTGGCGTTTTGTGGGCGGATTGCCCTATACTCCGTGGGATCTCGAAAAAAGCTCAAATGTTGCAGTTTGGAACCTCTCCGGCGGCCCTTCACTGGATTATTCTAAATTGAATTCCGTGCGCTTTTCCGCATTTCACCAACTCGATGTGCGGGTTGACAAAGCCTTTTATTTGAATAAAATAACTGCAAAATTTTACATCGATATCCAAAACCTTTATAATTTTCAGGCTGAACAAGCCGATATTGTTGTTCGTGAAAAAGATGCCAACGGTAACTACATTACCACCGACAACGGAACACGTTATGTTTTGAAAACACTTCCAAATACCTCAGGAACAGTATTGCCGACGATTGGGATAATTTTGATTTTCTAAATCGTTGCCTCTTCATTAACGCTGTCAAGTCTATGGACGTTGACAGGTTAATCATAAATGTTACAGGTTGGGGGCATATTTTTAAGAATA
>JBBQPP010000076.1:0-11717 GCA_038217255.1 Bacteroidales bacterium
ATTTCGCGAAATACCTCGTTTAGTGAGCGTCCTGCAAAATCAAATCTGTTCATTTTCCAATCAATCGCTTTTTCTGTTTTATAATTTGTTTTCATTACAAGTTTTCCATTCTCAAGTTCAACATGATTATTTGGTTCGAGCAAAACCGACTCGTTTGTGTTTGATACCACCTTTACTTTTCCGGTAAAACAGGTTACCCTGTAATTGCTTTCGCGGGAATAAATGTTAAACGAAGTACCCAGCACCTGTGTTTTTCCATTTTCCGAAACAACTTCAAATTTATTCCCTTTTGTAACCTCAAAATAACCTTCACCTTCAAATTGCAGTTTTCGTTGGAATTTCCATTTTAAAGGGTAATATTTTAAGGTTGAACCGGCGTTCATTTCAACCGTCGAACCGTCGGGCAATTCAGCTACCAATTTTTCCCCCGGAACACTTTCAATGGTTTTTGTATATAGAAATGTAAGCGCAGAAAGGCCAAGCAAAATTGCAAACATTGCCGCAGCCGTCCATTTCATGACAATTGAAAACATTGAAACTGATTTCCCTGCAGGTTTTTCCTTGATTTTACTTTCAAGTTCAGCCCAAACTTCTGCTTCAGTTTTATTCCAGGAGATTTTGCCTTTTGAAAAAAAGTCGCTGCTTTTTTTCTCTAAATTTTTGATATGTAGATTTTTGTCATCCATTACTGTTTTAATAAATTTCGTAAATGCTCTAAGGCATATTTCATTCGTTTTTCAACTGCTTTTACGCTAATCCCAAGCATTTCAGCTATTTCAGTGTATTTTAGGTTTTCTGCCCGGCTAAGCAAAAAAACTGTGCGCTGCTTTTCGTTCATTTTTTCAAGAGAGTTTTCATAACTTTCTTTCAACTGGTTAAAAGCCATTTCTTCTTCCGGCGATTCCGACTCATTGTCGAAAATATAGTTGTTGAAGAATTGGAATGAACGTTTTTCTTTGCGGTAATGTGAAATATAAAGGTCGTTGGCAATTTTAAAAAGTAACCCTTTTACTTTTTCTGATTGAATTGAACTTTGCTTTTCCCAGATTTTCAGAAATGTTTCCTGTGCAATATCGGTTGCAACGTCAGCATCTCCTGAACGGTAAAAAACAGATTTGCGGACTTCAGCAAAATGGTTTTCAAATAGAACTTTAAATTCCTGTTGCGTCAAAATATTCTCAATTCAATTGGTGCATTTCAAAGATAGGCAGATAATCAATTGGTAAAAGTACCCCGATAAATGTTTTTCATCGGGGTACTCTCAATTTAAAACTTATTTACCTTGTTGATTTTTATGGTCCTTCTTTTTGCATGTAAATAGGTCAACTTCAACAGGATCGCTGCCCACCGTTGTCATCATAGCAACTGCATCGCAAGTGCCATCACCATAATCAAAAGTTGAAACCAATTCATTATTTAAAGTAACTTCAACAACTCCTGAAACAATATACCGACAGTCTCCCATCCGTATCAAAGGATCAACAATTTCCTTTTTATACATGTCGCCATTTGAATTTGAAGCAGTTACAACTCCATCAATATTAATTACGTCATCGGTTTGATCATCAGTAGTTTCCAGGCCTTCGACCCAGGCCCAGGTCCTTTCAGAAGAACGGGTAATAACATTTCCGTTGTCAAGTGTAATGGTTAAATCGCTTTTGTTATTACGAAATGATGAATTTTCTTTTTCAACAGTTATCAGCGAGGTTCCTGCAATTTTAAGCGTGTCTATCCCAAAATTATTATAGGTAACCATCCGTGAATAACTGCCGCTGGTTCGGGATGCGGAGATTTCGATAACAATTGTACCACTTAAAACCTTTTCGTTTCTCAGAACTGTGCTTTCACCATAATCAAGCGTAATTGTTTTTGGGTAGCCATCGGTATCTCCCTCAGCAACGGTTACATTCGGGCACTGACCTGCCATGTAGTGCATTTTGTTTGTCCATTCCCATCTTTTTCCCATCCTCCACCATCTCGATAAAAGTCCCTCGGCATTGGCATAAAATTCAACTTCGTACTCCGATGCTGTTGTAGCGGCCTCCAAAGTTGCTTCAGACAATGTAATCTCAGCGGATTTTTCACTTAATGTGCTATCTTCAGCAACATTAATTTTGTCGTTGTTACAAGAAAAAAGTACAACGGATAAAAAGATAAAAGAAATTCCAATAATTTTTTTCATGACATTCAATTTTAAATTTATGTTTATATCAGTTATCCGCACGAAAATGGGTTTACCCTACTTTTTTTCTTGTTTTTTTTTAACGACCGGTAAATTTTACAAGTGAATCGGGAATAAGTTTATTGTTTTCGCATACATATTTGTTTTTCCTTAAAAAATTATCCAACTCCTCTTTCAACTGGGTTTCAACTTCTTTATCATTCGATGGCTCGATATTCATATCGGAGTAAAGTTTATAATTTGTGTTGTTTGCAATAAAATATTCGGCATTTATAAAGTCAAGAATTTCATTTTTATTTCTCATGAGTGGATAAGCATTCAAACTGCGGAAGGAGGTTGAATTGTCAAGTCCATGTCCAATCCAGGAGGCAACAGTTGGCCTTGTAATAAAATTTTTCCCATCGAGTAGAGCAATTAAAGAAGGAGTAATATCGAAGTGAGTAACAACAGAAGAAAACTTCTCAGCCTTTTTCAGCATTGGGGAATAAACAATCAAAGGAACATGAAAACGGTCAATTTGAGTGCTGATCGGAATTTCAGGCATCCGGTGATCGCCTGTAATTATGAAAATTGTGTTTGCAAAGGAAGAATCTTTTCTAGCTTCATTAAAGAAATTTTGAATTGATTTATCAAAATAAAGGATTGTTGAAAATTGCTTACTATACTGGTTGTTAAATGATATGGTTTTATCCTCCAGTTTCAAACTACCCATTCGATTCTGAAAAAGTCCGGTATAATAATCCTGATTTGGAATATTAAAAGGCTCGTGCATGGCAATCGTAAGCAAAACATCCATTCGAGGTTTTAACTGGTTATATTTCAATTCTTCGAGATACCTCCTAAAAATCTCTTTGTCGCCAAAACCCCACGTAAAACCATTTGAATTTGGAGGCATAGTAGCATAATTATCGCCAAATTCGGGCCTGTCAATAATTTTGTCAATACCCTGCCGGTGCAAAAAGACATCCATTTTATCAAATTCTGCATCACCGCCATAAAAAAATGCACTTTGGTAATTCGCCTGTTTTTTAAGCAAACTTATTAAGCTGATATGATCGGGCATTTTATCATTCAATTCGGCAAAACCGTGGTTACCAAAAGGAACTGAGGCAAGTGTGGAGGGTAAAACTTCAAATGTTCGGCCCGAGGTACTCAGACAATTTTCCCAATACAGGCTTTTTGCCATTAACGAATCAAGAAATGGCGTGAAACTTCCGAGATAAGCATCTTCGCCACTATATGCCCGCCCCAGGCTTTCAACAATTATTAATACTATATTAGGTGGGGTTTCGCCAAGCTCAAAGTACGGTCCAAGAATATCAGGAGTCGTTTCATTATGAAGAAAAGGATAATCGGGATTTACATAAGTAAATGGATTTACACTTGATGAAACAACGTTAGTTTTAAAAGTATATGCCTGGTTGTTTATTTTACCCTGTTTCAAATAATGGTTGGCAACGCTTTCAGCAAAAAAATTCAACTTATTTGATGCTAAAAACATGCTATATTCATCGGTATAACTCGAAGGATGTTGTTTAAATATTTTCAACGGAAGCAGTGAAGAAAACATTAACAAAGTCAAAATTGTCATTCCCAAAGGTTTTATACGGAAGTAAATATGCGTTATAAAAACCCTGACCATCAGCGTTAAATAAAGCGTAATCATTATAAAAGGCGCAATACTTAACTCACCGGAAGACTGAACTGTATGTCGGATTTCACTAATTGAATAACCAAGCAAATCAGCACCTAACGGTACACGGGCTGTTGAAAAATATTGAAGCAGCATCATGTTACCAAAAACAAGCAGCAAACTGCAAATGATGAAAAATATTTTCCCTGCCTTCGAACTGAAAAATGCAATTATTAAATAAGGAAGCATCAAAAGGGCAGAAAGCCGCAGATAAAGAATTAAATCAAATTTTAATCCCATTAACAAATAAACAAAACTTCCCTGCGGATAATGGTATAAACCGGAGCTTATAAAAAACTCGTATATGCGGACCATGAAAATCATGGAAGCCAGAATAAAACTCAGGCTTAAAAACCTTCGCAGCGAAAAAAACAACACCCTCTTAGACTCCTTTAAACTTTGCATAATTTCAAATTAAAATAACCACGAAACACTTGCATCTAATGTATAATATCCCGCCATTGTCCCAGTTCGTATTTCTTCCGTGCCCCACTCCGTTCCCACATTAAAAATTAAAATATGGTTGAAAATGTGGTTATAATCCAATCGTATCGAGCCTTTTTTTAAATTCAACCTTTGGGCTGAATTGAGCAAATCTCTGTTCTCATCAGGAGAAACTCCGTATCCAACTTTTAAACCCAAATAATTTTCAGGATCGGAGAAATAACGGCGCGTGTGCAACGAACCTGAAACTGAAATTCCGGTGGTATCGGGTGTAACATATGAACGCAGGGAAATCCAATAGTTTCCCACATATTTTCCAATGGTTGCAGTATAAATATCGACATAAGAATCAGAGAATTGCAATAAACGCAAGCCAAGAGATGCTTCAAAAGCTTTTGGTAAATTTTGATACCACTCAATTCCATATCTGTTTTTTGGGAACAATGAATTTTGCGAAAATCCATAATTCACATAGACATAACTGTTTTCGGTAAATTTTGGATATGCATCAATTTCATATTGAAATCCGGTATTTCCAAACCGATTGGCATAGTTTAACCTGGCTATAACACTGCCAATTTTGGTTTTCCTGCTGTATGAAAAAGCAGTTATTTGCCATGGGTCGCGGTTATAATCCTTTTCGAAGAAATCGACAGTATAATTTAGTTTTATTTTATTTTTCATCAATTCAAGTCGATAATCTTTCAGTTTCATCATAAATTCAGCCTCTCCCGGATTTAAGTGTAAATAATCTTCCAGAACTTTAACCGCCTTTTCGTACTCCTCACTGCTGTAAAGTATTCTTGCTTTTTTCAAAACGAAAGATTCATCAGTAGTATCATTTTGTATTGCCATATCGCAATATTCGATTGCTTTTGAATAATTTTCCGACCAATATTCTACGTCCGAAAGGGCATCATAAGCTTCCTGGTTTCCTGGTTTCTGAATAAGCACATCAGTTAAAATAACTCTTGCCGAATCATATAATCCATCCCATGCATAAGTGCGCCCCATTAATAAAGCAACATCTGAATTAAATCCCTCTGAAAGTATTTTTGCACAGATAATGCGTGCTTTGGCGCGTTCACCACTGAATGCCAAATTTCTTGCTTCCTCAAATGTTTGAGCCGATAAAGTGGAATAAGATGCGGCTATTAAAAAAATAACCATCATAATATTTATCGCCTTATTTAATTGATGCTTCATATCTTTTTCATCATTAATTAGCATTGATATTCCTTTTTTTCGATCCTATTTTTCTCTTACTTCGACTTAGCAAACCCCGTGCGTGTCATTTTCCCCCATCCTCTTTTTTTCCTTATAAAATAGTCGATATTACCGCGGATACCCCAATAAACGATGAGTGGATGATAAAAAACCGGTTCAAGCCATGAGGTCAAAATAAGTTTAAGAATCATTCTTTTTGACTTATATCGATTGTAGGCGAGGTGATCGAACAATATGGCATAAGTGGAAAAAGTAATTGCAAAAAAGTAAACAAATCCGAGCAAAATGTAAAAAAACGGCCAGTTTGGTTCTCCTGTAATGGCTATAAAAACAAAGTAAAATATTCCCAAAGTTTCAATAATAGGAGCCAACCATTCGAATAACACCCAGTAGGGGTGCGATACCATTCCCATAAAACCATATTTGCGATTAAAAAATATGTCCTTATGCAGTAAAATAGTGTCTATTGTACCTCTTGTCCAGCGGTTTCTCTGGCTACCCAGCACTTTTAAGGTTGAGGGCGCTTCGGTGAGGCAAAGTGGGTCAGAAATGTACACAACTTTATATTTTTTACCCTGGCTTACCATATATTTCCTCATTCTCACAACCAACTCCATATCTTCGCCCACGGTTTTTGTAAAATATCCACCACAACCAATCACCACTTCCTTATCGAAAAGCCCAAGCGCTCCCGATATTAAAAGCAAACCGTCCAACCTGCTCCAGGCCAATCTCCCCATCAGGAATGAACGACTGTATTCAATAACCTGACACCGCGGAAGAAACTGATTTGGCACATTAATTTCAACTACCTGACCACCTTCTATTACACATGAATTGGCAATTTGGATAACACCTCCAACCGCAATAACCTTTTTATCGGTTTCTTCATAAAATGGTTTTATCAGTTTTTTCAGTGCATGAGGATCAATAATTGAATCAACATCAATCGAAACAAAATAATCTCCTTTAGCAATATTAATTCCCGAATTTAAGGCATCGGCTTTTCCACCGTTTATCTTGTTTATAATTGTAAGATTGCTATAAGCTTTTATTCGCGATTTGTAAATTCCCTTAATTTCGTTACATGGAATTTTATAATCAATTGCATACGCTACTTTTTCCAATTCAAAAGCCTCCACCGTTTTCTCAAACGTATCATCTTTGCTTCCATCGTTTATAACAATTATTTCAAAACTCGGATAATAAAGTCCTAAAAGCGCCTTAATATTTTCAACAATTGTAAGTGATTCATTATATGCGGGTGCCAATATTGAAATCATGGGGGTAATTGGTGAAGAAAGGAGAATATCATAATTAGTTGTTTCCCCTTCTCTTATATTTTTTATTAGTTCTTTAGCCGATACGATTGCCAACCAAAAATAGAATCCCAGTATGCTTAAAGCATAAAGCATAAAAAACGATTCTATTAAGGTCCTGATATACATTCCTTCCATGATTTCTAATTTCTTGGATCAGTAACATGTGCTAATAACTGCTCGATTTCAGGAACAGCTGCATTTTCCATTTTAATTAATCTTTCACGTCCTTCATCGTTCATAAAGTATAATGAGTGGCAAGCTTCGATCTTTAGGGAGACTGTTTCCGATAAAACGATTTTTTCTAAAAATCCAAAGTCTTTATCAATACCTATATTTCTGAAAGCTTTCACAATTTCGAGTTTATTTTTCGCTGTTTCATTCCAATATTTGTTTTTTATTAATTCCCGACCTTCATAAATACGAAGATTGTTAATTGCTCTGTAAGAAAGAAAACGTGTTATTTCTATTTCGCTATCCAACATCCTGATTATTCCTGAAATGTTCTCAAGTTGCTGAAAATGAACAATCATTCGTAAACTAAAATTTCTTACATTCAAATGTTTACTGTCAAGATATTTCGCAAAAGAAGGCACATTTAAGTGATACATGCGTAAAAGATTAAAAGCTGACAACTGAGTCCATCGGGTAAATGGTCTTGAAAGAGTCTTGAAAAATTTAAAAGGTTCATCCGGATTTAACCTAATGTAGGCTATTTGAGCTTCTGACCTAACGTAATCATTTTTGTGGTTTATTAAGTTTTGAATTATTTCCCTTGCACCCTGTGGATAAAGATGTGTTAATTCAATTATTCCCTGAACCTTTCGATAATTACGCGAAGAATTGGCCGCTTTTAGTGAATCATTTTGCATCCCAAGATTTATAAATATTTCAGGGATAAACTTCTCCATATCACCTTTAAAATTATCCTTAAAATTTAAAAGTATTGATACCAAAACTTTTCGGTTTTCTTTTTTACTTTTTCGTTTTAACTTAACACAAGCGGTTTGCCAGTTAATTTCGCCAAACAGGTACGAAATAAGCACCTCTTCATACATTTTACCAAAAATCCTTAAAAATTTCTCTTTCCTGTTTTTCCTTTTAATCGTAAAATGCAGTAAAAGAAACACGCTCATTATGTTAAAGATGAAAAATAAGATCAAAACAACTAAAACAAGAATTATTGAGTATTGAAATGATTTATCAATAACAACTGAGTACATCCCATAGAATGATTGCGGGATGTTTTCTTTTCCAAAAAAAATTAATTTCCTCTGCAATGCATATATTTCACTTTCTGTTAAAAACAGCCTCAAAATGAATTTATCCGAATAATTGATTGATGGGGTTTCCTTTATATTATTTGAAATACTAATTGATGATTTTATTGACAATTCAGTTTCAGCTTGAACAGGATCAATTACCAGAGTTGAATCATTTGAATTATCGGATGTATTAAAAGTATCTGTAATGTTGTATTTTTCAGAAAACTCAGGGGTGTTTACAGGTGTTTTTGAGGCTGCAATTTGAATGGCAAAAATTTCTTTTGCCATAGCATATTTACCCGAGATTAGATGAACAGAAAAAATCAGGGCTATATTCAGAATTATCAATTTTACGGCCGTAAATTTGACATACATCTATTTGAATTTATAAATTGAACCTTAAAAATATAAAATACTATTTTTTTAATGCCAGAAGTTTTTTAACTCTCACATTAAGTTCAATTAAACTAAACGGTTTTACCATAAAATCATCGACTCCAAGATCAAATGCTTTCAAAACATTTTCTTCAGCTCCTGATGCTGAAAGCACCATGATCGGAACCATGTTTTTAATTTTGCTACTTAAATTTGAAATAACTTCCAGACCGCTGAAGTGAGGCATATAAAGATCGGTTATTATTAAATCGAAATTACTACCTTCCAGCATTGTCATACATTCCTTGCCATCCGCCGCTTTTGTAATATCATAACCTTCACGGGTTAAGCTATGTGCAACTGTGTCAAGAATTAATCTATTGTCCTCTGCCACTAATATTCGTTTCATTCTTGTGGAATTTAATTTTAATTAGTAATTAAAAACAAACCAACTATTTTTCAAATGTTTATACTTTTAAATCATGATAGAAAACTCCACATGTTAAAAAGCTTTCACTTAAACTTTTAATTTAATATTTTAAATAATGGTTGCGTCCTAATGCAATTTTGAAATACTTTCGTTTTGAAAATTATTAATACTGTAAGGTGCAAATCAATAATTTCAATTTCTACTTATAATATTTCGCATCAAATGTAGTATTTTATTAATAATAACAGTCATCAATGAATAAATTTAATATACTATTCTTCAACTTATTACAAACTTCAAATTCAAATATTCTTAAAGTTGCATTACTTTTTAAAGAAAATTCACAACAAGTTATTTCTAAACGTAAAATATAAATTAAAGGACTTCATCATGGGGTTTCACATTAGTAATACTTTGTTCTGCCAATTTATGTCTTTAGAAATACTCATAAAAAGGTGATGTAGAAATTAGTTGTTCAAATTTACCCTGCCTTACAACTTAAATTTCAAACCTGTGGTAAATTTCCTTGATTATGGTTAATTTTGATTTTTTTTTAGTTTTTCATTGGTACAATAATAATATTCCAACAAATTAAACTTAACCAAAAAAAACAAGCCAGTTGCATCAGAATTTTCATATCGACAACCCGTTAACATTGAAAAAATCAGGTTTTGTAATTCTGATAATAATATTTTTGGGTTCATTTTTCTCAGTAAAAAACCTCTCAGCCCAAACCACATTTTCTAAAAAAAGCTTTACTACCGACAACGGACTATCAAACAATTTTGTACAAGATATATCAGAAGATAGAAATGGATTTCTATGGATTTCGACATGGGATGGATTAAATCGATTTGATGGATACGAATTTAAACGTTACTTCCATAAACCGAACGATTCTACAACGTTCCCTTTTTTTATAGTAGAAAAGACGATAGTGGACAATTTAAATAATGTTTGGGTAGTATGTCCAAAGAGAGCAGTTGTAAAATACAATAGAACAAATGACAGCTTTGATAAATTCAAACCAGGTAAATACAATGAGTTTGTGGCCAGCGCAATTTTGTCTGGCGATAATAATGATATATGGTTACTTAATCAGGAAGTAAATAACCTATACCACTACGACTTGAAAACAACAAAGTTAGATTCTTTCGTATTGGTAGACGAAACTGGGAACAAACAAACTCCATTTAAAAAAATACCTGAAATGCTCAAGGACAATGAAGGTAATTTTTGGATTGCCGATTTTTTTGACAATGATTATAAAATTTTTAAAGGAGACTTTGTAAATAAATCTAAACTATGTTTGACTGAATTTAAACTTACACTAAAAAATTATTCCGAGCTTGCTAACGACGACAGAAAACCAACTATTTACCAAGCGTATGTAGACTCAAAAAAAACAACATGGCTTTTTACTTCGTTTTGTTTATTTAAAATGGACAAAGAAGATGATAAGTTCAGTCAATATAATTCACATGTAAATCCTGATAATTTCTCAGAAAAAAACCACCTTTTTTGGTCCGACCTAAACACCGGGATACATATTATTGATACAAAAGCAAACGAGGTTTTGAATATTAAGCCCGAACCAGATAAATACACTGGTAGCATTTTTATTGATTCGCAAAATACAATTTGGAGTGGTAATATAAATGAAGCATTTGACGGCATTGGTTTGAACCGGTATTTACGAAACCCGGATATAATTAAACATTACCTTACTGAAAAAAATGAATTCGACAATCAACATATAGTGGTACCAATCGTAAAAGACAAATTTGGTAATATCTGGATTGGAACAACAGAATTAAATTATTTGTTTAAAATTAAAACAGACGGGACCATTACAAAAGTAAATTTTCTAAACAACTTTAGAGGAAACAAACATTCCAAAGTAAAATCGATGGTGCCGGATTCGCTTGGTATTTGGATGGGATGTACTCAGAATTTACTCGTTTATTACGATTATAACGATTCAAAATTCACACCCTATTTTTTGCATGGTGAGGGAGATGAATCTATTTCTGACATTGGGCTTCACAACATCTTAAAAGTTAAAAACAATATTATTATTAATGGTTTTAATAATAGCACTGGAATTCATGCGATTTACAGCTTTAACATCGACTCGTGTGTATTAAAAACTGTCTTTCCTTTAAAAAATCCGTGCTTGTGTATGGTGAAAGATGGTCAGAATGATTTCTGGTTGGGTGCTGGAAATAGCACCATAATTCAACTTAGTGCTGATTTAAAACAAGCCAAAGAATACAAGATTGGTAAAGGAGAGAACCTTGTGGAACACATTTGCTTGGGAGATAGCAGTAATGTTTGGGCAGCACTAATGGGAGGAGGTCTTGTTCATTTTAATCCCCGAACAGAGGAAACCGAAACATTTACGATGGCTGATGGACTTTCAAGTAATACAGTCTCCGGTATTCTTAAAGACAGACAAGGAAATTTATGGTTATCAACCAACCAGGGTATATCCCGTTTTAATGCCGCATCAAAACATTTTAGAAATTTTGGAAAAGCAGAAGGGGTATTGATACGGGAATTTAATTCCGACTCCTATTTTCAAACGTCCGATGGCGAAATGTTTTTTGGCGGTGTTGGCGGAATGGTAAGTTTTTATCCGGACAGCGTGGAAAAAAACCTGCAACCCGAAAAGCATAGCCGATTGTTGATTACCGATTTCAATGTTTCAGGCAACGCACGGTTTTTTGAAAAACCGATTTACGAAATGGAAAAAGTTAGCTTGGAAAAAGGCGACAATAAT
>JBBQPP010000077.1:0-11666 GCA_038217255.1 Bacteroidales bacterium
GGCTATAATTTGTAATGTGCTTCAACTTTTGCTATATAGGCCGTGGTGTCCGATTTATCAATCAGCAAAACATCTTCGAGTATCAGTTCAGTGAAAAAATTTCCACCAACTTTAACAACTGTCAGTCTTCCGTTAAGATACTTCGAAGCCTGTTTTTCGATGATTGCCGGGAGTTTCTTTTTAAAAAAGCCGGTTTGCGAAATTCCCAGAGCAAGCACAATGAGCAAAACAATCAATGCCAAAATTGCCAAAAACGTTCGAAAAGTATATTTCAGTATCTTTTTCATGTTGTTAAAATGCTTGTCCTACACTTATAAAAAACTGAGGGCTTTTTTTCTCATTCCAAACCGGGAATCCAATATCGAAACGTATAGGGCCGATTGGTGTTTCAACCCGTAATCCAGTGCCTACATCATAGGCAAGGTCGTTGAACTTGTATTCAAATGAATTTCGCCACACATTCCCAGCATCGATAAATACAACGCCGCTTAGCCTCCAAAACAAATGGTGGCGTGCTTCTATGCTCGCTTCGAAAACGCTTTTACCACCAATGGGTGTTCCACTTTCGCGTTTTGGACCCAGTTCTGAGCGGTTCCATCCGCGTACCGAATTGCTCCCGCCCGAGTAAAACCTGTCTTCAACCGGTATAAACCCAAGGCTGTCGCCAGAATGGATGCCCCCAGCCATTATACGAAAAGCCAGCACCACATCCTTAATTTTTTGGTAGTTCCTGAAATCGGCCCACACGCGTTGGTAGCTAAAATTCCCACCCAAAATATATCCGTTGTATTTGTAGCCGGCTGTAATGTTCATTCCTTTTGTTGGTGAAAACATTGGCTTCGAATTGTTGAAAATAGTGCTCAATTGCATCCCCGATTTGTCGTACAAAAATTTGTTGTCTTCCATATTCACCTGGTTAACTTCACCGGATCCCAGGAATTGCCGCACTTTCTCGAAATAATATGTCAATGTACTTGTCAGGCGCGGGTTGAAGTTATAAGTAACAGGAACGTTCAATCCCAATGTTCGTGTGTCATAGCCCGGTTCGGAATTGCGCATAATAAATGGGTTAAGGATTATCGAGCTTTTTTTACCAAAAAATTGCGGCTGTATCCAGCGCAGGCTTGCCGAGTAGGGTTCAAGTCCCGAATGTTTGAGGTACACATTGACCCGCCTTGCACTGCCAAATAACCCGCGCATGTTCAAATCAACAAAAGCACGGAACTTGTCTTCGGTGCCATATCCTGCGCCAAACTTTGTTGTTAAACGTGGGGCTTCTTCCAAATATATTTTTACCGGAATGGGGCTCTTTTCTGTTTTTGGGTCGGTATCGGGCAAAACCGAAACCACCCTGAAAAGTTGCAGCTCATAAAAGTTTTGGCGTGTTTTCTCTAATTTTGATTTGTCAAAGAGTTCCCCTTTTTCATAAGAAATTTGTTTTTGCAGGAATCTTTCGTTGAGATGCTTGTTCCCTTCGATTTCGGTTTCGCCAATATAACTCAACGGCCCCGGATAAACAGTATAATGGATATGGGTAGTATTTTTTTCGAGGTTGATATGTAAATTGTAATCCACTTTCGCATAGGCATATCCTATATTTTTGAAGACATCTTCAATATAACCTACATCGGTGTTCAAATCTTCGTCGCGAAACCTTTTCTTTTTTGTCAACAATAATTTGCGGGTCACTTTTTTTGATAGTGAATCGAGGTTAATATCCACCGAATCAACTGCTAATCGCAATTGCAGGCTATCAACCAATATGGGTTCACCTTCATCGATATCAAAAATAATTTTTAATGTTTGTTTCTTGTCGTTTATTTTGAGCGGTTCGATTTTGGCTTTAATATCTAAAAAACCTTCCGACTGATAAATACCTACCAGCCTTTTTAAATCGAGATTTATCAATTCGCGGTCATACAAAAAAGGTTCATTTTTGGTGAGTGTTTTTTCAAGGAACGATACTTCTTTAAGAGCCATACGTTCGAGCAGAAAATCTTCGCTCAAGGTTTTATTGCCTTTAAACACAACTTGCCTGACTTCATAATTTTCTTGTGCCAGGGCAAATTGCGAAATGCCCAGCACAAAAATCAATAAAAACAGGAATGTGGAAAATGCCTTTATCATTAGCTTTTTAAAATAATATTTTACCCTCAACCTCTTGAAGTGGGGCTTATGCACCTTGTAACGCATAGTTTAATTACAGCCACAAGTTCTCTTGTGGGAAATATACGGGTTCACTCACTTGTTTATTCATTCTTTTTAAAAGAAAGTGATTTTGTATTTAACGACTCCCAAAACCATACCACGTCAAATAACTTATAGAACAGTTGTTTTGAAGTTTGGTTCGGGAATTTATTTCTACACTTTCCACAGGAAGAGGTGTGGCATAGGCAATTTTTTATCCACACAATGCTCAAAAATATGCATTGGTTAGCCGATCTCACTATTGGCACAGTTCTTTCTTAACAGGCAATAACATTATATTTATTTTTATGAAATTAAAACCATTGGAGAAAACAGTTTTATATCTTTTTATACTTTCGATAGTAATCGCATTACTTGTTTTGGCCAAAGTGGTGTTAGTACCGATGGCAATTAGTGTGTTCTTAACTTATCTACTTTACCCGATAACGCGGAGAATAGAGAAATTTGGCATTCATCGTGGAGTGGCAATTTCTATTGTTATGCTAATTGCGCTTTTGTTTTTCGGTGGCGCGGTGTTATTTGTGTCGGTAAAAGTTTCAAACACGGAATTGAATGTGGAGCTTTTAAAAGAGCGAATTGATGAAAAGACCGATTCGTTTATGAGCACCATGGAAAACAACTTCGGGTTGAATAGGTCCACCATGGAAACAAATATAAAAAAAGCAACTTCAAACATAACCTCATCGTGGTCGGAAAAAGTTGGGAGCTTTTTTTCGAAAACCACAACCACACTTTTTCAAATAGGGATATTACCGGTATTCATATTCTTTTTCCTTTTTTACAGAACTAAAACTGCCTATTTTATTTTTAAACTGGTTGGGCGGAAACAAAAACGCACAGCCCTAATTGTACTAAGGAATGTTGCCGATGTAGCCACCAAATACCTCACAGGTCAAATTTTAGTAATTTTAGTGTTGTCGGTATTAAATACCTTTGGACTTTATATTATTGGTGTTCCAAACGGAATAATCTTCGGTATTTTGACTGCCATACTCAACTTAATCCCTTATTTGGGAATATTTATGGGAAATATTATTACCATTTTATATGTGCTGTTTACTGTGCCCGATTCAACGAACATGGCCGTCCAGGTGTTTTTGGTTTACGCTTTCATCCAGTTTCTTGAGAATAACCTGATTACTCCCAATATTGTGGGAAACAAGATAAAAATCAATCCCTTGGCAATCATAATCGGTATATTAATGGCCAACCTGGTTTGGGGAATTGCCGGGATGTTGGTTGTTATCCCTTTCCTCGCCATCATGAAAATAATCATGCGCAATGTTGACGATTTAAAACCATTTGCTTATTTGATAAGTGACAACGGTACCGAAAAACAAAAAATCAATATTGACTGGTGGAATAGATTAATGTCAAAATTTAAAAAGATATACAGGCAATTCTTAAAAATAGCTGAATCATGAAAAAGATAAAAGAACTCTATAAAATCTTTGTGCAAACCGTGAAAAGCTTTATAGCCGACAGCCCTGTGAACTTAGCAAGCACAACGGCTTATTTTGCAATTTTTTCCATCGCACCGATATTAATAATCATAATTTCTATTTTCGGGTATTTTGCGGGAGATTCAACCATTCGATACAAGTTGTTCGATGAACTGAATACATTGATAGGCCAAGAGAGTACTCAAGTGTTGCAAAGCGCAATAGAGAATTACCAAATAACGAAAAAAAGCCATATTAGTGCAATAATCGGGATTACATTCTTTTTGTTTTCGGCTACAACTTTATTCAACACTATGCAAAGTTCTATAAATTATTTATGGCGGGTAAAAGTAAAGGCCAACAACCTGAAGATGAACATTTTTAATCTCATCCGCGATAGGATATTATCTTTCGGTGTAATACTTTGCCTGGGTTTTATCCTGCTCGTTTCGCTTGTTGTAGATGCGGTAATTAGCTATTTAAAGGATTTCCTAACTACTCATTTTAGCGAAAATTTTTTAGTCCTCGCTCAAATACTGAATATTTTTATTTCGCTTGTCATTGTAAGCAGCGTGTTTACTGTGATTTACCATTTCCTGCCCGATGTAAAAGTCCGTTGGAATGCAAGTTGGTTTGGTGGGATTTTTACATCAGTATTGTTTACCACGGGTAAATTCATCATTGGTTTTGTGGTTGGCAACAACGAGTTAGGCGCGGTTTATGGGGCCGCAAGTTCATTCATCGGAATTTTGCTGTGGGTGTA
This sequence comes from Bacteroidales bacterium, assembly GCA_038217255.1. Taxonomy (GTDB): domain Bacteria; phylum Bacteroidota; class Bacteroidia; order Bacteroidales; family Prolixibacteraceae; genus Draconibacterium. Next base: position 4,414 of record JBBQPP010000077.1, read on the forward strand.
TTATGCCTCCCTAATCTTTTATTTTGGAGTGGAACTCACACGTCAGTTTTCAGTATTTTACAAGCACGAAAACAAACCGCTCAATTATGCAATACCTTTCAGTATAACTACTTCGGATAAAAAATCTGTAGAAAAATAAATATAGTTATGGTAGTCAATATTAAATACAATATGAACGCACTTTGCAAAAAAGTTTTGCAAGAACAGTTGGAAAAATTGCAACTGAACTATTACCAATTAGGGGCAACCGAAGTGTATATCTCGGATGATACACCATCCGAAAAAATGGATCAGCTTGAAATTGGATTGAAAGAATATTGTTGTGAAATTGTTGAGGACAACAAGAACATACTTGTACAAAAAATAAAAGATACGATTATCGACATGATCTTTGTCGAAGAAAAATTGCCACCTTCAAAAGTATCTTTTTTCCTTTCGGAAAAATTAAAATATAAATATGGATACCTCGCGAATATATTTTCAGAAGTAACCTATTCGACAATAGAAAATTTTATCCTTCTTCAAAAGACTGAAAGGGCAAAGCAATTGATTATCAGTACCAATGACAGACTATCCGAAATTGCTTGGAAACTGAATTATAGCAGTCCCGGGCATTTCAGCACCCAATTCAAAAACATGACAGGATTGACGCCAACCGCTTTTAAACGGATAATCGAAAAAAGGCGGCATCCCTATGAATTATCACAAATCCTATAAAATATTAAAATGATAACACAATGAGAAACGAATTTACACATGTTCTGTTGGCGTACAACAACGATGAGGAACGCCACTTATTTAAGGGGGCTTTAGAGAATTTGAGGATTAAAACAAAAGTGGAAACCGTGAACAACGGTAATGAACTTATACAATATCTTTCCACCCCTTATGCTGCCTCACCGCATATCCTTTTTTTGGACCAACATGTTCCGGGAAATGTGGGGAACGACTATTTGCAGCGCTTGAAAAATTTGAATTCCATTAAAGATGCTGTCATTGCCATTTTCTCTACTGATGCAACCGAAAATGAAATTGAAAAATCGTTTGTGGAAGGTGCTAATATTTACATTAAAAAACCTTCTGATTTTCAGGTATTCAAAAAAAAACTGGAAAATGTGCTTGCATTCAATTGGCATTACCAAACTTCGGGTTTGAACCGTGATAATTTTATTTTGAGTCTCTGAATATATTATTTATAACATTTAAAAATTTTAAAAAATGAAAAAATTATTTCTTAAAGTTGGCAGTCTCTTTGTCTTGATTTTACTTTTAAGTTCATGCAGTGTTATTACAGGAATTTTTAAAGCCGGAATGGGTGTCGGGATACTGATTGTTGTTTTGATAATAGTTGGCATTGTGGCACTTGTTTTACGGGCCAGGAAATAGTTGTTCTGAAAACAGGATGCAATAAGGTTGTTTGTAGTTAATACTAAAATCCATTTTCACATTTCCTCTTCACCTTCACTACGTGAGAAGAGGGACGATTGTGTCCGTCAGGCAACGGATCGAAATCAAGGTGAGCAGTCCAAATTATACATCGACTTTTCTATTTGCTTTTATTTTATAATATACAATAATGATCGATCCGGTTTTTATTGAAAACGGGGTATCCATTATGAAAGATTCAAAAAGCAGAGGACAAGTAACAATCCTTCTTCACAAATATATTTTCGCTGTTTGTAACGGCGGGAACATACCCTGGGGTTTAGCACTTCAGGGTATTTAATTTTTGCAAAAAAATACTTTTGGTGTGGGTTATATTAATCCTCAAAAAATACAGGCACTTCGCGGTTGTAAAGTCCAAAACACGTTAATTTTACAATAATCGAAGAACTAAGTTTTTTTTAATAAACACAATAAAATTTAACCATAAGTATAAAACTCCGGTATTCGCCTATATTACCCATTATAGAATCATTTTGTTTTTATGTCCAGGTATTTACTATTTGGAAAATTTGTCATAATTTTATATGAAAAATAATTTTTTAAACTAGTTAAGGCCCGTTAAATCAGATATGAAAGAAAACAGAATTGACCAACTGAATGAATGCTTGTTAACAGTATCGGGCATTTTGGATGAACTTTTGGAAACCCAGCAAGAAAACCCAAACCTACTAAACAGTATAGAAAATTGGATAAAAACGCATAATAGTCGTATCCAACTTCAACGTAACAAAAACAACGGGATTTTTATCCGAAGTTTGGACAACCAGGAAATAAGGGATGATGCACTGTTTATCTTTGATTCGTCTTTTCATGTTATTTGTTATTCCGGGACACAAAATTTCTTTTCCGATTCAAAAAAGACAAACGAAAACAATCTCAATTTGCTGGATATAATTGAAGAAGCCGACCAACCCAAATTGAAATCTTTATTGGCTAAAGCCATTGAAACAGGATGTAATAAAAGTATGGATTTGCGTATTAAAACAAATATCAACGTATTGAATAACTGTACGTTGGAATTGGATATGGCTACAAGCAATCCTGATAATAACACGTTTGTGGCCAAACTCAATTTTTCTGAAATGCTGGCAACGCAACTATTAGAATACCAGGCTTTAATTTTAGATAGCTTGCCCGGTATGGACATCTATCTTTTTGATTGTAATTGTAACTATCTTTTTGCTGCCGGGAAAGAAAAAGAACGATTTGAGTTAAATAATATACAGTTTATTGGCAGATCAATTTTTAATGTTTTAGAAAAAAAAGCAGTTCGGTTAATTTACCCATGTGTTGCAAAAGCTCTCCAAGGTGTTGAAAATGAAGGAGAGATAAGATATAAGGGTGAGGTATATTATATGAAAGGAACCCCAGTTAAGGATTATAACAACGAAATTGTGTGTGCCATTTTGTTTGCACAAAACATAACGAGCGACAAATATTTGGAAGAACAACTCAAAAAAAGCAGGGAAGATGCTTTGAATTCCGACAGGTTAAAGTCTATTTTTATTGCAAATATCAGCCATGAAATACGCACCCCATTAAATTCGATTATGGGGTTTACTGAACAATTAGAGAAAATTATAGTTAATGCCCAACAGAAAAAATTTGTCGATTTAATTAACAAAGCTTCTGATCACCTGCTTTATTTGGTTACCGAAGTCGTATATCTGTTTAAATTAGGGATGGGGAAGGTTTATCTCGAAAAATCTCCGTTTTCGATATTGGATTTGCTCGGAGAATTAAATGATATATTCCAAAAACAAGCATCTGATAAAGATTTGTCCTTCAAGGTGAAACACGACGAATCTTTTCCTGATGTTATAATTGGCGACTCTTTTCGTTTGCGACAGATTTTGATGAATTTATTGGTGAATGCCATTAAGTACACCGATAAAGGTGGTATTATGTTGATATGTAAAGTAAAATTAGAGTCTAAAAATCACGTGGATTTGGTTTTTGAGGTAAAGGATACCGGGATTGGGATTTCCAAACATAAAATTCCGCATATTTTCAATGTTTTCGAGCAGGGCGATAAACTAAATGCGAGTTTCAGGGGCGGCGCCGGGCTTGGTTTAGGTATCAGCAAAAACCTCGTGGAGTTGTTGGGCGGTCATATTTCTGTGTCAAGCAAAGTTAAAGTAGGCTCAACTTTTAAAGTGCAATTGCCCTTTGACAAAGCTTCATCCTGCTTGCATTTACCTCCCAAAACAATTCATTACGATTTAAATAAAGATGCAAAATTATTGTCCGGCAAGAAAATGTTGTTAGCCGATGATGATGAACACAACCGGATTCTTGCGGAAAATATTTTTAAAAATTGGAATGTTGACCTCAATTTGGCAGAAGACGGGCAACAAGCGATTGATTTGTTGGATAAAAATAAATACGATTTGGCGCTAATAGATATTCATATGCCCAACAAAAATGGTCTGGAAGTTATTCAACATGCCCGATCGGACAACCAGTCGATAAATTACAAAACACCAATTGCTTTTATGACAGCAAATGCTTTTAAAAGCGACATAGTTAATTATATTAAAGCCGGGTCCGACGATTATTTGATCAAGCCTTTTCGCGAAGCAGAACTTTATAACAAACTCTGCAATATATTGGCTATTGAAGAACCTGCGATTAACGAAAATATCCTTATGGTTGAAATGAAAAATCCCGAAGTTTTACAAAGGGATAACTTTAGCACAACCGAACTTTGGAAGACTGCCAATGGTGATCGTGCATTTTTTGAAAAAATGGTAAATAATTTTATTGCTAAAGCTGAGGGGTTAATATCGGTTTTTAACAAAGGGACAGCTAAGGGAAATTGGAAAGAGGTTGGGGAGCTGGCTCATAAATCGATCCCTTCTTTTAAATACTTTAATTTGTTTAATATAGCAGCTTCCCTTGATATTATTGAGGAAAATACACTGCATAATATTAATTATAAACTTGCCGGTGAACTTGTTGAAAGTACAGTGTTGAAAGTAAATGAAGCAATTAACCAGGCAAAAAAGAGTTTGGAAGCCAATTGTTGAATCAATTTATTCAATACATACATAAAAAAACAGTGCCTGAACAAAGGCATAATTATTCCACATTTATCTGTTGAACAGAAGCAATAGTTCCACACATCTGGGGTTTTTTATCTACGATAATGTGCTTCATTTATTTCTTAACTTGCTGATATACAGCTTTGGTATTGAATTTGACATTGGTTTCGATGATATTGAAAATCATTAAAATTAAAAATTAAGATTATGACTCCAAAAGTATTATCGGCCTCTTCAATAAAAGGCACTACGGTCCGCAATCTTTCCGGTGAAGATGTGGGAAAAATAAAAGATTTGATGGTTGACTGGGAGAATGGAAGTGTTGCATACGCAGTTATGTCGTTTGGCGGTTTCCTGGGTATGGGGGAAAAACTTTTTGCCATACCGCTTGAATCGTTCAATTTTGACAATCGCGACGGCTCTGAACGTGCAGTACTTGACATTAATAAAGAAAAATTGGAAAATGCGCCCGGGTTTGATCCCGACAATTGGCCCAAAGATCCCGATTACACATTTATCGATTCAGTGTATGCTCACTATGGATATGATTCGTATTCAAGAAGATACCCCCCAAGATAGGTTGAGTTTTTTAAAAGAAAAAGTTAAGCTCCGTGATTTCACGGGGCTTTTTTTACGGAACAACGGTAATTTAAAAAGGTTGTTCTTATTGATAACAACGAAGATTTGTTTGATTTTTACAATTCAAGTTTAGAAAACAAAAATTTGTCGGAATACATCAAATTATTCGATAATTTCAAAGAGGCCTAAATTTTCTGAAAAACAAAAAAAAGAACGAACTTCCTGCTTATATATCCAAAACATTTGGCAGAAAATTATATCAAATTCCTTATTACTGAGGGCTGAAACCAACGCAACGAAATAAATCCCAAACAAAAAAAACCGAAATCTCATTTAATAAATTTCGGTGCTTAATGTATAATGGGAAGTAAACAGTTTATAAAACAAGTCTTTTACAACCTCGTTTCAATTCCTGCTGGTTAATTTCTTTACCAAAAAACTTAAAGAAAGAAATATAACTTTCCTGAAAATGTTCTGAACAATCCACGATTTGTATCTATATACAATGGTATAATATTCGTTTTCCATGTTTTCTTCGACATAACGAATTTGACTCTTCAGTTGTTTGCGAATGAGTTTTAAATCATCCATTGTCGAAACATCTTTTATGTTTTTGCTGTTAATCATCGTCTTCATCATCGTCAAAAATTATTTTGGTATATGTTTTCAAAAAGAAGGAAGTAATCAAAACATTACGAAAAAAGTAAAACAAAAGAGCCAAAAGAAAAACAGCACCCATCACTATCCATAACCCAGTAACATAATCGCCATATTGCTTTCCATACCAAACCACAAAGATGGCCGCAGAAAATAAAAACAATATTGTGCCTGCCAATATAAACGCCATCAGTATAGTAAGGAAAACCGAAAATTTAGTTATTTTCTCTAAAACCGACAACTTGGCCAAATCAAATTTAAGATCTATATATTCTTTTGCCGAATCTCGTAATCCGGTAAAATTGTTGGACAAGTTCGTTTTCATAGTAATGGGTTTATTTGTTATTTACTCGTTTTAGCACTGCTTTTTACTGCTTCTTCAGCTTTTTTTGCCGCGTTTACAACTGTTTCTGCACCTTCTTCAGCGCGCTTTTGGATGTTTTTGATTTTTTCTTCCAGATTGTCAATTTGCTCACTGATTGAATCAGTTACACTTTTTGCAGTATCAACAACTTTACCCTTGATTATTTTCCGGGTTTTTGTGCCTTTGTGCGGTGCAACTAAAATTCCTGTTGCAACTCCTGTTGCTGCGCCGGCTAAAAAGCCAACCAAAATGTTTGCTACTTTACTCATGATTAAAAGTTTTAAAAAGTTAATAAATAAAAATTACAAATATATTCTATTATTTGAATCCTCGAATTCCCCCTCCTATAAGCGAAAGGATTAAAAGCACCACGAAAATGAAAAATATAATTTTCGCAATTCCTGCTGCGCCGGCAGCGATGCCGCCAAATCCGAATATAGCGGCTATTATTGCCACCACAAGAAAAATCAATGCTAATCGTAACATAATTTCAAGTTTTAAGATTATTACTAAACCGCAATCCACTCTTTTTGTGAATCTTACTTTAACATAGTTAAATACTATGCCAAAATTTCACTAAGAGAAAAATACTGTATATCTCGCAGAAAAACAGGTGTTTATGTCATATAATGAAAATTGTTGGTATTTAATTTTTATAGGCTATGCATATTTTTATCCACAAAGTGAGGTTGTAAATCCACAAAATGGTTTATTCAATTTCCTTGAAATTCAGCCTTCATAGAGTTTATGTTTTGTTGATTCAGATTATTTTGGAAGAAACAAAAGGAAGAAACAGAATAGAAAAACATTCAGTTAATTTGACCGGATTCAAGGGAAATAAGACATTTTGAAATTTGCTTTTTAAAAATGCATAAAAAAGTATTTATTAAAATGGCTATCTTTGGTCGGATACATTTTTAATGAAAGAAGATAAGCAAATGAATGGATTGAAAAGGTTAAAATCCTACGGATATGTTTTGGATGTACAGTTAGAATTAATGAGGATCAGAAGAAAAATTGACAGCCGGATAGAACTGCATCCTTTCGGGGTAAGGGAATTTGACTTGGCCAATCCATTGGTATTTGAAATACTAAAATACGGTAAGGAAATCAAAATAAATGCGGCTTAATTTTAGTATGAATATCGAACTTAAAAATACCCG
>JBBQPP010000078.1:0-11664 GCA_038217255.1 Bacteroidales bacterium
GATTTATAGTTTTGCATCTTAAAAATGGTCAGGCCTCTCTATTCAAACAGCCCAATCCCAAATATTGACAATGACATATTTGCTCTCGATTCAACAACAATATCTTTAAGCATTAACCTTTTTCGTTGGGTGGAAGGCAAAAAATCCAAGAAACTTTATCCGCAAATTCTTCGCATGGTTGAATATTACGATGACGACAAAGATGTGTTGCTCGTTTTCCTGACCAATAATCTTGAAGTATCGGCACTGGAAGTTGCACGTTTGTACCGTAATCGTTGGCAAATAGAAGTATTTTTCAAGTGGATAAAACAAAATTTGATAATAAAAAAACTTTGGGGACAATACGAAAATGCAGTTAAGATCCATATTTGGGTTGCCATCTGCACATATCTGATTGTTGCCTACGTCAAATATTCGGTCAAGAGTACACTTTCAATTTATGAAATCATGCAAATACTGGGCATATCTGCATTTGATAATCAATTTTAATGCATCAGTAGTAAACCGGCATAATAGATTTTTTACCAAAATATTCGACCTCTACATATTCTTTAACACTGCGTATGGCTTTCAATGTCCTTGACTTGCTCCATCCATTTGCCTTGTAAGTAAACTCGCAGATGTCAATGTCTTTCTTTCCTGTGATCGGCTCCCAGGTTTTGGATCCAAGCAGCTTTTTTAAATTTTTCAATTTTACCTTGACAAGATAATCCCAACCTTAAGATTCCAGCAAATCGAAGAGCCCTCCTGCAAAGAAACCGCTGTCAGCCCTGAAAAACACTTTTTTTATGGTTGCGGGCAAACTGGCTTTCACTTCTTTGAGAAAATCAACAATCCCATTGGCCGTGTAAGCCGAACCGGTTCTAAACCAGCTATGGTATAATAGCTTCATTTCGCTGACGAAAACGAACAAGGGATGATAACTTTTTGCACCTTTTTTTGTCGTATTAAACCAGTTGGCTGCCCCTTCCTGATAGCCTCATACTGATATTACAGTTGAATCGGCATCCAGTGTTATATTTGTAAGGCCGCTTTCTTTCGGCAAACGTGCATTTTTTGACAACAAAAAGGATTGTAATTTTCGGGCACCACTTTGACCAAGGTTCTTCAGTGTCGTGGATATAGCATTTTCGTTTATTGTCATGCTCAGTTTTAGCAAAACCCTGACTGAACCGTCTCCTGTAAATGAGGCTTTAACAACTTTTGATTGACCGTTTAATATTTTCTTTGTATTTTTCATCCTGAAAGTGATGTTTTTTATCGAAACTCTATTTTGTAACGACTTGAAGATAAGCAATTAACATCACTTTTTATAATTTTTAATTTACTTTTTTAAGTAATACTTTTCCATAAACAATTTTATATTTCTGTATGTCCCGACAAGTTACTTTAAAAGTCCAACGCCGTGGCGTTGCTTTCTTCTACAAAAAAGTTTATACAATAATCCAACGCCGTCGCGTTGCGTTTTATTTTAATACTTATCGTAAGCATTGCAGCCGAGTATCGTTTGGATTACCGGGTTACAGTGAATATACAACTGAATGTCCTTTAATTAATCTTACCTTTTGTAAATTACCAAAAATTCATTTCAACCTTAACCAACAATTTTTACTTTTGCCGTTGGTTATATAATAAAACAACATACAAAATGAAGAGATTGATTTTTCTTGTAATTGCGGCTCTTGTAATAAGTTCGGCACAAGCTCAGGAAGTAAAAAAAATTACACTTGAAGATATTCTTGTAAAAGGGACTTTCAGGGCACAATCTGTAAACGGGCTGCGCTCGATGAAAGATGGCGAACATTACACAACCCTCGAAAACGGTAAACAAATAGTAAAATATAGTTATAAAACGGGCAAAGAAGTTGCGGTTTTTTTCGATATCACAAAAGTTCCTGATGCTCCAATTACATCTTTTAGTGATTATGAATTGAGTAATGATGAAACCAAAATTTTAATGACAACCGATGTCCACCGCATCTATCGACATTCGTTTACCGCCACATACTATGTTTGGAATCTGGTAACCGAAGAATTTACACCGCTTTCAGAAAAAGGGGCGCAGCAGGTTGCTACTTTTTCTGATGATGGCGAACGGATTGCTTTTGTGCGCGACAATAATATTTTCATCAAAAGCCTGAAATTCGGCACCGAAAACCAGGTTACTTTCGATGGCGAAAAAAACAAAATAATTAACGGAGTACCCGACTGGGTTTACGAAGAGGAGTTTGGTTACAACAAAGCGTTTTGGTGGTCACCGGACACAAAATTTCTGGCTTTTGTTCGTTTTGATGAAACGCAGGTACCCGATTTTACAATGACAATTTACGGCGGCGAAAAACCTCACATCGAAAAAAACCAATTGTATCCGGGCGAAGAAACTTTAAAATATCCAAAAGCCGGCGAAAAAAACTCAAAAGTTACTGTTCTCGTGCACGAACTCCGTTCAAAAACAAATATGAAGGTTGATATTGGAGAAGACGAGGATATTTATGTTCCCCGCTTAAAGTGGACACCAGATGCCAACAATGTAGTTGTAATGCGTGTGAACAGGCTTCAAAATAAACTCGACGTTTTGTATGCAAATCCATACACGGGTGACTCACGTCCGTTTTTCAGCGAGAAAAACAAACGTTATATCGACGAAAATTTCTATGACAACTTTGTGTTTCTTGAAGACGGCAAATTTATAATCAACAGTGAACGTGATGGTTGGTCGCATTTATATTTATTCGACAACAATGGTTTTGAACTTGCCCAGCTTACAAAAGGCAAATTCGACGTAACAAAATTTTATGGTTATGATAAAGTCAGAAATGTTTTCTACTACCAGGCAGCCGCAGAATCTCCTTTGCGCCGCGAGGTTTATTTTACAAGTCAGGATGAGAAAAAGAAAGGCAAAATATCAACTCAACAAGGTACAAACAATGTAGATTTCAGCAATAATTATAATTATTATATCAACTATTTCAGCAGCAGCAAAATACCAACGTTGATTACTTTACATGAAAATAAAGGCACACAAATCAGGGTTTTACAAGACAACACAGTTTTGAATAATACGATAAAAGTTTTGGCGCTCCCACAAAAAGAGTTTTTTACATTCACAACCGCACAGGGAATTGAATTAAACGGTTATATGATTAAACCCGAAGGTTTCAATTCTTCAAAAAAATACCCGGTTGTAATGACTCAATACAGCGGGCCAAATTCGCAAAGCGCTGACGATAGCTGGGGCGGAATCGGTTGGGAAAATTACCTATCGCAGGAAGGTTTCCTTGTGGTTTGTGTTGATCCGCGGGGAACGGCAGCGCGCGGTGAAGATTTCAGGAAAATAACATACCGGCAATTGGGCAAATATGAATCCGACGACCAGGTGGAAGCTGCTAAATACCTCGGCACTTTGCCATATGTGGATAAAAAGAATATCGCTATTTATGGATGGAGCTACGGCGGTTTTATGACTTTGCTGTGTATGGAAAAAGGTGGCGATATTTTTAAAGCCGGAATTTCTGTTGCCCCGGTTACAAGTTACCGTTTTTACGATACGGTTTACACCGAGCGTTACATGGGACTTCCTCAGGATAATGCCGAAGGTTACGACGAAAATGCGCCCCTCAACCACGCCGGCAATATCGAAGGCAGGTTGCTTATTATACATGGCTCTGCCGATGATAATGTGCATGCACAAAACACCTACGAATTCACTGAAAGAATGGTGCAGGCAGGCGTTCAGTTCGACATGGCAATTTACACAAACCGCAACCACGGAATCCGCGGCGGAAACACCTCGATGCACCTCTACACAAAAATGACAAACTTTTTGAAGGAGAAGTTGCAATAGTCATCCTGTTCATTTTTTAAACAACCATATTGATTGGGTGTTTTAATGTTTAAAATTATTTGTGCCCAGTAAAAATTATAGAAAAACCATGAACATGCTTATAATATTGCGTTCCTCTGGAACTTTAGGAATGTTGGGTTTTGATTCCGTTTCGACCCATATTAAGTTCCTAACGGAACTGTCCCGTCAGGGACAAAATGTTGGTAGAGGATTGATTATGAAAATATACGGAAGTCCACTCGGGACGAAATATTATTTTACCAAACAACTGTAAATTAAAATCAGAAACATGATGAAAAAAATTACACAATATTTTTTGCAGGGTTTGCTGCTTGTTGCGCCGGTAGCCATTTTGTTTTACATCATTTATTCGCTGTTTATCACTGTTGATGGGTTGCTGGTTGACAAACTTGAAATGATTTTAGGGTTTAAAATTCCCGGACTTGGCATTTTGGTTTCGTTTATTTTTGTCACTTTGCTTGGTTTTGTAGGGGAAACTGCACTTGTTCGACCCTTTAAAAAAACTTTGCAAAAAGTATTGGAAAAAATTCCGATCCTCAACTTGCTTTATACTTCGCTAAACGACCTTTTCAAAGCTTTTGTCGGAAAAGAAAAAAAATTCAACGTACCGGTTAAAGTGCTGTTCAACAAAGAAAATAACCTTTGGAAAATGGGTTTTGTAACACGGGAAACAATGGGAGAAATAGGGAACGAAGAATTGGCAGCGGTTTATTTTCCCCACTCCTATAATTTTTCAGGAGAACTATATTTAGTACCTGCTGACAGATTGGTGAAAATTAATATTTCACCGGCCGAAACCATGAAATTTATTGTTTCAGGTGGAGTAACCCATATTTAATTCATAATAAAATGAGTATTGAAATCATTTCGACCCTAATATTCCTTGTTTTTATTATTGCCGTTTTAATGGTCGATTTGGTTTTTGTTGGCCGCAAAGTACATGTTATATCCACAAAAGAAGCGGCGATTTGGAGCGTCATCTGGATTTCGCTTGGTATTTCGTTCTATTTTGTTTTGTATTATTTCGGGCATTTGTTGCATGGAATCGATTCAATTGAAAGGCTCAGGGAAATAGCTGAAAAGTACAATCCGTATTTAGAATTCAAATCAACGGTTTTTGACGAAATGCTGTTTGAATATAAAAAATCGCAGGCCATCAATTATATCTCAGGTTACTTTATCGAGAAGACACTTTCGGTCGATAATATTTTTGTAATGCTCATCATTTTACAGGGGTTTTCGGTTCCGTTGAAAGATTATAAAATGGTGCTTTTCTGGGGAATTCTCGGTGCAATAGTTTTGCGTTTTATCTTCATTTTTGCCGGGGTTGTTATTATTCAGAAATTTGAATGGGTACTGCTTCTATTTGGCGCTTTCCTTTTGTTCCAAGGGATTAAAATTCTTGTAGAAAAAGAAAAGCCGCCAACCGACCCAAAAGATTCCTGGTTGGTAAAATACCTGAGCAAGCACATTAATTTACACACGGGTTACGACCGCGACAAGTTCTGGTTTCGCCAAAACGGAAAACTATTCTTTACCCCACTTTTCCTCGTATTGATAATGATTGAGTTTTCCGATTTGGTATTCGCGTTTGATTCAATCCCCGCCATTTTTGCGGTTTCCCGCGACCCGTTTATCGTTTTCTTTTCAAATATTTTTGCGATTCTTGGTTTGCGTTCGCTCTTCTTTTTGGTTGCCAACCTTGTTATGAAATTCCGTTTCCTGAAACACGGTGTGGCTTTGTTGCTTGTTTTTGTTGGATTTAAACTTTTGATCCACGGCAAACTAAAATCATGGGGTTTTCAACCCGAATATTCGCTCTATTTAATTGCATTTATAATGGTGTCAAGCATTGTACTTTCGGTAATTTTCCCAAAGAAGGAAATAATTGAAAAGAAATAATTAAATTTTAAAAGGCTTGCATAATGTTGTCGCATATATTATATTTGCAACTACATTATTAAAGTTTGAATATATGAGACGATTAGAATTTGCATCTCTTCAAGTGAGAGATTTAGAAACTTCCAAAGAGTTTTACACAAAAAAATTAGGATTTCAATTATCTGAAATGAAAAATCCAGATGCTGTTATTTTTAAGTTCAACAAGGGCGAAGCCAGTTTTGCCATCAGAAAACCACTTGAAAACTTGGACAACAAAGAACTTGGGAATGGAGTATCAATTTGGTTTGCCATAAATGAAAAAATTGAAAACTTACAGGCAAGTCTTATTGAAAAAGGTACCAGCATTTTAGGCCCAATAATGGATACACCTTTCGGAAAAGCACTTCATGTTAAAGACCCTGATGGTTATAAACTCACTTTTTTGGAAATAAAATAAACCTATCTGAATGAGCGACAGGAAAACAAAATACTGGATAATAGCAGCTTCCAAAGATCATGTGAAAAATGGCATCACAGAAGGGATTGCACAAGCTTGTCACGGTAAAGTAGCACCTTTTAAACGCATGCGAAAAGGTGATTTTGTAATTTATTATTCCGGCAAACAGTTTTTGGGGAAAACTTATAAATGTCAGGAATTTACAGCAATCGGTAAAGTGAAAGACGATGATGTGTATCAATTTCAAATGACCTCTGACTTTTGCCCATCAAGGCGAAATATTGAGTTTTTTGAAAGCAAAGACATTTCTATTTTGCCTGTAATAAACAGTTTAGACTTCATTCAGAATAAGAAAAGTTGGGGCTATCCATTAAGATTTGGCTTCCTGGAAATCAATCAATATGATTTTGAATTAATTTCATCACAAATGCTTTCGGAAAATTATGACGAAAAAAATTGAATTTCAGTTTAAAAAACCGGGAGACAGTCCCGGTTTTCTGCTGGCGCAAGTTACCATGTTATGGCAACGCAGGCAAAAACGGGTTTTAGACCCATTAAATCTGACCCATACACAATTTGTTTTGTTGTCATCTTTGGCTTGGCTGTCAAGAGAAAAAGATTCAGTCACACAGGTTGACATTGCCAATCTGAGTAATAGTGACCGGATGATGGTTTCTAAAGTTCTAAGGACATTGGAAGAAAAAAAATTCATTACAAGACACGAACACCAGACTGACACAAGAGCGAAAATTATTACACTGACACAAGAAGGCGCAGAAGTGTTACAAAAAGCCATTGTCGAGGTGGAAATTGCAGATACAGATTTTTTTTCAGCAATAAAATCAAGCCTTACATCATTCAATGCAAATATGATGAAACTTATCGACACAAAAAGGATTGAATAAAAACACATACAGCCAGCCGAGTAGATAAACGGGAGTTGCACCCCTAAACATCTCTAATCTGTCCGTCCGGTCAGGCGGGCTTCACTGCCTGGGTTACCCCAAACCAGCTTGCGACCTATTAATTCTAAAAGACTTTACTCCTGCGCATAAGGGATTTCCATTCAGATCTTATGTTCATCTTTGTGGGTCACCCTCTGGAATAATATCATGCATCACTTATGTTAATCAAATCCATCTACAAGTACCTTGCAACACAATGTTGATTTCCACGCAGCAACAGGTGCAATGGGTGGTGCCGAATTATCCTTGGTTAATCCGGGAGAAGAAGTAACAATCCGGTTCAAGGCTATTAAGTCGGATGTGTTTGTATATCATTGCGCCCCGGGAGGGATAATGGTTCCATTGCATGTAACATCAGGCATGAACGGAGCTATTATGGTTTTACCTCGTGAATGGCTGAAAGATGAGAATGGAAATTCATTACACTACGATAAAGCATATTACATAGCCGATCAGGACTACTATGTTCCAAAGGACGATAAAGGTAGCTGATGCACAACCCCATTTTTCTGCTATTTTTCAATAAAACTGAACTCAAATTTACATGAATTATAATACTAAAAATCAACAGATCATCTCAAAAAATTGATAATTAGGAATTTATCCACTTGGAATTGATCTTGTTTCAGTAATAAGTTAATAAGTTAATAAGTTTAAACTAAGTAGAATCCTTTATTCATCGGCTTATAAAGAAATAGTTTTAAAAATTAACCTCAATTTTGTTTTTACCATTTTTTTAAATTACTTTTATCAACAGATGAAGATAAGGGTCAACATCTGTTATTAATAAACATTTTTTTCTTTACGTTTTGTTTGTATTTAATTACAAATCCCAAGTTGAAAAATTAAAATTTTTCAACTTGAATTTTGTAATTATGAATAATAATTTAAGTATGGATGAATTGGGATTGAAAATTGAAAAACTCGAACACGATTTAATCGAATCCAAAAAAATAATTAAAAGTTTAACAAAGGTAGAAGAGCAAAACCGCTTCCAGTCCAGTCTTTTAAATGCAGTTGAGCAGGCTGTAATTGTTACCGAACCGGATGGGAAGATCATCTTTTGGAATCCCTTTGCTGAGAAGCTTTATGGTTGGACTGCCGAACAAGCTATCGGACAAAATATCCTCAAAGTAACGGTTGCGCATATTTTTCATGATCAGGGTGCTGAAACTATGAAAAAGTTGAATGCCGGACAGAGTTGGTCTGGCGAATTTGATGCCCAGCATCAAGATGGGACAATCTTCCCTGCATTCGTAACCGATACACCGATTATGGATGATCATGGGAAATTGTTCGCGATTATTGGTGTATCCATTGACATTTCTGAGCGCAAACAAGCTGAAGAAGCTTTGATAAAGAGCGAAGGTAAGTACAGAAACCTTGTTGAAACGGCTTCCGATGCTATCTATTTAATGTCTGAAGACGCCACCATTATCGATACGAATCAAAGTGCCCTTGATATTTCTGGCAAAGCCCGGGAAGAAATAGTAGGACACAGTATAAATTCTGTGGATCCAAATTATCCTGTATCTAAGTTTCTCGATTTTTGGAAAGATGTTCCTTTTAATAAGCAAATCATAATTGAATCAACGCATCAGCATAAAAATGGTGATTTGATTCCAGTGGAATTGAGTGTAAAAAAGCATAAACTAAATGACAGAATTTACTACTATACCATTGCCAGGGATATCACAGAACGTAAAAAGGCAGAAGAAGCATTAAAAGAAAGCGAAGAAAGTTTTGGTGAGATGTTCAGAAACATGGGTAATGGTGTTTGTCGCTATAAAGTTATTGATGGTGGGAATGACTTTGTTTTCGCAGATATCAATAAAGCGGGAGAGGAAATTGCCAAAGTTAAGAAGTCCAATATTTTAGGTAAAAGTATATTTGAGGTTCGGCCAAACAGCGAGAAATATGGTCTGGCAGATGTTTTCAAAAGAGTTTGGAAAACTGGAAAATCGGAAATTTACAACGGGAGTTTTTACCAGGATGAGGATTTGACCGGATATTTCAAGAACTTTGTTTACAAGTTAAGTTCCGGAGATATCGTTGCCATCTTTGAAGATCTAACCGAGAACAAAATGGCAGAAGAAAAACTGCAAAAGAGTGAGGCAAAATACAAAGACCTGTTTGTTAAAATGATGAACGCATTTGCCTTGTACGAAATGATATTTGATGAAAAAGGTGAACCATTTGATTACAAATTTCTGGAAGTAAATCCTGCCTGGGAAAAGATTGTTGGAATAAAAGCTGAAATCGTAATCAATAAAACTATCCGTGAGATTATACCTAATATAGAAGATAGTTGGATTCAAGTCTATGGAAGAGTTGTAAAAACCGGTATTCCCGAAGAGTTTGAAGATTATGACAAAAAAACACAGAAATATTACCATATATATGCCTACCGTACAGAACACGGAAAATTTGCTGTACTTTTTAATGATATCAC
Source organism: Bacteroidales bacterium (assembly GCA_038217255.1). Lineage (GTDB taxonomy): Bacteria > Bacteroidota > Bacteroidia > Bacteroidales > Prolixibacteraceae > Draconibacterium. The sequence goes on from JBBQPP010000078.1 coordinate 9,621, forward strand.
TGAGCGCAAGCAAGCTGATGAGGCACTCTTAAAAGCCAAAGAAAAAGCCGAAGAAAATGAAATCAAATTTAAAGCTGTGTTTTATACCAGTCCCGATGCTATAAATATTAATAAAATGGATGGGGAATATGTTGAAATAAACCTAGGTTTTACCCGGTTAACTGGTTACACAAAAGACGACGTTATAGGTAAACGATCCTCAGAAATCAATATTTGGACCATTCCCGAGGACAGAGAAAAACTAATCGATACACTCCAGGAATTTGGAATCATTGAAAATCTGGAAAGTGTATTCAAATCCAAAGATGGAGGATTGACAACGGCTCTGATGTCAGCAAAAATAATCACATTAAAAAATGAGCCACATATAATTTCAGTTACAAGAGCCATTAGCGAGCTTAAGAAATTTGAACAAGAATTAATCGAAGCCAAAAGAAAAGCAGAAGAAAGCGATCGCCTAAAATCAGCATTTTTGGCTAATATGAGCCACGAAATACGCACTCCCATGAATGGGATTCTTGGCTTTACAAGCCTGCTGAAAGAACCCGGCTTTAGTGGAAAAGAACAAAAAAAATTCATCGATATTATTGAAAAAAGCGGCGAACGCATGTTAAGTACCATTAACGATATTATTAATATTTCAAAAATTGAATCGGGACAAGTGGACCTTATTATTTCGGACTTCAATTTAAACAATCAATTGGATGAACTATTTGAATTTTTCTTGCCTGAAGCGAAGAAAAAGAATATCCAACTTTCCATCACGAACAAGGTACCCGATCAACAAGCCAATTTTAGATCGGACAAAGAAAAATTAAATTCAATACTCACAAACTACATTAAAAATGCCATAAAATATACCCCTCGCGGAAGTATAAAAATTGGATATTCCATCAATAAAAACGTCGGGCAAAATGAACTGGAATTTTATGTAAAGGATACAGGCATTGGAATTTCAAAGGAAAGACAAAAAACTGTATTCAGTCGTTTTGTACAAGCCGACATTGAAGACAGACAGTCTTATGAAGGTTCCGGGTTGGGACTGGCAATTTCTAAAGCTTATGTTGAAATATTAGGCGGTAAAACCTGGGTTGAAAGCGAAGAAGGAGTTGGTTCCCAATTTTATTTTACAATTCCATACAATACAAACAAGTAAGAAATTCATGAAAAAAAATAACGAGGATTCAAATAAACAGCTGTCAGTAAAAAAGGGATTAAAAGTGCTTATTGTTGATAATGATGAATTTACTGTAACTTTTTTTACAATTTTACTTAAAGCATATTCAAAAGTAATGTTAATTGCAAAAACCGGGATTGAAGCAGTTGAAATATGCCACGATAATCCGGATATAGATATCATTCTAATGGACATTAAAATGCCCGGACTAGATGGATACGAGGCAACACGACAAATACGTGAATTCAATAAAGAAGTATTTATTTTGGCGCAAACAGCTTATGCACAATCGGGCGACCGTGAAAAAAGCATTAAAGCGGGATGCGATGATTATATTGCCAAACCTATAAAAAAAGAAAGATTATTTGAAATAATATCAAATCATTTTTATAATGATAAGAAACTGTTGCCAGGCGATTAGGTAAAGGGGTATTACACCCCTAAATCTGGGGTGAGGTAAAATGGCATTAAATATATTTTTTCTTCCCCCCAGCGCATCAATTTAATGCTATTTTTCTTTTCACCGAAAGCGAATCACATAAATATTCGGCTTTCCATTCTTTTAACATTTTACATGTACAAGAGTCTATTGCCTTTTTTATTTCATCATCTAATAAATTTGATGTGAAAGCTGGTATTATTAATGCTAAATCGGTTATCCCTTTCATAGGGTTTTTACTAATCTCTTTTTTGTATTTCCCGAATGTCGATTCAACTATATCAGACGCCGTTAATACCTTCATACTCCAACCCGTTAAGATGTCAATATTCAAAAACCTTGATTTTGAACGCTGGTTTGGCGGTATTATATGTGCATATTGACTACAACAAAGCTTAAACCTCATTTGCCCCATTTGATTGGTAAAT
>JBBQPP010000079.1:0-11610 GCA_038217255.1 Bacteroidales bacterium
TGAATCGTTTTCATCTCCCAAATCACCTGCCAAAACTTGCGGCCCATAGAAAATAGCAACCCGGGTTGAATCGTCGGGCATAGTTTCCAGTCGAAGTGAAAATGGAAAGTTTATTTCAACTTCATCGCCATTTTTCCAGTATCTTGTGATTCCCACAAAACTTCCCGGTTTTTCCTTTATACGTTTGGTTTTACCGTTCACTTTTATTTCAATTCCTTTTTCCGCCCAATTTGGATAACGAATTTGAATGGTCAGCGGAACAGTTTCTTCGCAGGAAATTATCAATTTACTGGTTTGTTCATCAGGAAATTTAGTTTCCTGCCGCACTTTTAAACCTTTTTCTTTCCACGTCAATTCGGCTGCAATAAATTGTGAAATGTACAACTCGTCATTATTGTGGAAGAAAATATTTTTTCCATATTTCGAATGGTTTTCCATTCCCGAACCAACACAACAGGTAAATGATTCCGGATCCTGATATTCTTTGTGGCCGCCCATTTCGAGAGAGAGGTTATAAATTACTTGCCCGGTTTCGGGGTGCTGCGACGACAGGATATGGTTCAGCAAAGCCCTTTCATAAAAATCGGCTACTTTGGGCGAAGCTTCCCACTCAAAAAGATGCTCCGACAGTTTTAACATGTTGTAAACATTGCAGGTTTCAGTGGTTTCGTCGCTCAATTGATTCCGCAGTGTATCGGGTGGGCCAAAATATTCGTGGTTGCAATGGCCTCCTGTAACATACGAATGATGATTGACTACCCTGTCCCAGAAAAACTCAGCAGTTTTACGGTCGGTTGAATCGCCGGTAAGTTCGTATCGGCGTGCCAGTCCAACAAGTTTTGGAATTTGGGTGTTTGCGTGTTTCCCCGGAAGTATATCAATCCCGTTTGAAAGTGGATCAAGAATAGCTTTGTGATGAAAAATCCGTGACATTTTCATGTATTTTTCATCACCGGTTTTTGCATACAATTCCGCCAGTGATTCATTGATTCCTCCATGTTCACAGTGCAGCATTTTTTGAGTTTGTTCTTCATTCAGCCCGGAAACAATTGTAAATAACCAATCTGCAAAACGGCGGTTAATTTCAAGTGCTTTAGTGTTTCCGCATAAATCGTAAGCTTCGAAAAGCCCTGCCATTACTTTATGTTCGGTATAAAATGGCACCCAAATCCCATTCAAATCGAATCCCTGGGCACGTATATTTCCTTTAGCAACTTCATCTTCCAAAATATGTTTCCCTTTTGGGAAAGCACCAATATATCCTTCCCCGTCTGCTTGCTGGCAAGTATCGAGTTCAGCCACGATGTAGTTTACACGGTCAAGAAAACGCTGGTCACCGGTAGTTTGGTACATTAAAGCACAGGCACTTAAATAATGACCAAGACTATGCCCTGCAATAGTCATAGCTTCCCAGCCCCCGTATGGCTCAGCTTTGCGTTGCAACCCAGCTTCACTGCGGAATTTGGCCAAAAAACGATCTGGCTGGTAATTTAGCAGAGATTGAAGATTTAGTTCGGTTGCATGTTTAAACGGTCCGTCAAGCAATTCAATATCTTTAAGTTCAAATGGTAAAGCTTTAAACGATACTATTTCAGGACCGCCTGTTATAATTTTTGAATCATATTTTTTACACGAGGCCACAAATGCAAAAATGGTAATTACAAATAAAATCGGTTTAATCAGGTTTTTCATTTAAAATGCAGTATTTATTTTTCAAAAATCCAAAGATTCCATCCTGGATATTCTTTTACAAGTTTGTTTAACAATTCCTGGGCATCAGTCTCATTGTCAAATGAATCAATTCCAACAAGATACAACTTACCTGTTTGGCCTAAGTTAAACCCATTTATCCCTTGCCCTTTTAATTTAAGAATATATTTTTCAAGATTTTCCTCGTCTTTAAAACCACCACCCACGATGTAAAATTTTGAAGTACCATTGGATAATTTTGATTCTGCAGTAACATTTAATGCCGCTTCTGTTTCAATGGATTCTGTCGAATTATTTTCGACTGAATCCGACTGCACAACTGTTTCAGATTGAATATTTTGTGGCTGAATATTTGAACTTTCTTCAATCTCAATTAAAGACTCATTGGTCTTTGATTTGTTATTAATCATAAAAAACCCACCTATAAAAATGGGTATCAAAATTAATAAGTACCAATACCAGCCCATTTTTTTCTTTTCTTCCTGCTTTTCAAGTTTCCCGGCATTTTTAAGTTCGGGGATTTGAACTTTTTCCGATATTTCTTTCTTACCTAATTCATCTTTTATTTCATCTGTTGGACTTATAACTGCTTCAACTTTCTTTTCAGTTTCTTCCTCAATTTGCTCACTGACTGATACAGGTTCAATTTCATCGATTTTTTCTTTTCCTCCTGCTTGTTCTTTTGATTCCGCAATTACATTCGATTTACTTTCAATTTCATCTGTTTTTTGAATAGAATCTTCTGTTGAAATAGTTTCGAACCCGAATGAATCTAAAAGCATATTTTCATTTTGAAAAGGAGAAAATTGAATTTCGTTGTTTTCGTTGTAAACAAGGGTTCCAATATTTTCAATAATTACAGTTTCTCCTTTGTCCAGTTCGTAGAGCATATTTTCGCGTGCCTTTTCAATCCTTTTCATGGTGTACGATTGAGAAATTTTGGCTTTCCGGGCAATGATTTCTGCAAGCATACCATCATTGTTTTTGATTTTTTGGGTAAACGAAATTTCTTTTGATGGGGGTTTTATTTCGTTTTCATTTATTTCAGCGGGTTTGTAGTTTGACACAAATGCCCCAAATCCAGGGATGATTACTGTTTCATTTTCGAGTAAGAGGCTGTATATAAAAGTACTTAAGTTCAAAATCATGTGATACAAATGTTTAGAAAAAAGCAAAAAATATTTTATCCGAAAATACAAATATTAGCAGGTAAAGCAAAACTGGTTATTAATTGGTTTAAATCTTATCGAATTGTTTTAATTTTAATTACTAAAAAAAACATTAGTATATTTGTTAGTAGCCTTGGACGAAGGATTTTGAAGAATGGTAGAACTTACAATAATGTGACTTAATTGAAAAAAAATCAATTTTTAAATTTTTTAATATGAAAATATCAGTTATAGGTACAGGATATGTTGGATTGGTTTCGGGAACTTGTTTTGCTGAAACAGGAATTGACGTTGTTTGTGTTGATATTGATAAGAATAAGATTGACAAATTAAATAACGGGTATATTCCAATTTATGAGCCGGGACTTGAGGGCATATATAAAAGGAATGTAGAAAAAGGCAGACTTTCGTTTACAACCGATTTAAAAGCCAGTCTAGTTGATGCGGATGCTGTTTTTATTGCTGTTGGTACACCACCCGATGAAGATGGTAGTGCGGATTTGAAGTATGTTTTGGGTGTTGCCCGTGAAATTGGAAGAAACATTGATCATTATATGGTTATTGTAACCAAAAGTACTGTGCCCGTTGGTACGTCAGCAAAAGTTAAAAAGGCAATACAAGAAGAATTAACCAAACGAGGAGCAGATGTGCCATTTGATGTGGCTTCAAATCCTGAATTTCTAAAGGAAGGCAACGCAGTTGACGACTTTTTAAAACCAGACCGGATTGTGGTTGGTACTGAATCTGCCAATGCGGAAAAGGTAATGGAAAGATTATACAAACCATTTTTACTTAACGGTCATCCGATTATTTTTATGGATATTCTTTCATCGGAAATGACCAAATACACTGCCAATGCAATGCTGGCAACAAAAATTAGCTTTATGAATGATGTAGCCAACCTTTGCGAAATTGTTGGAGCCGATGTCAATTCGGTACGAAAAGGTATTGGCTCAGATGTTCGGATTGGGCATAAATTTATTTATCCCGGAACTGGTTATGGGGGGTCATGTTTCCCAAAAGATGTGCAGGCATTGATTCGCACAGCTGATGAAAACGGTTATTCATTGGACATCCTAAAAGCAGTTGAAGCTGTAAATTATAGGCAAAAATCGGTTCTTTACGGCAAAATGAAAAAACATTTTAGTGGCGATTTAAAAGGCAAAAGATTCGGAATGTGGGGGCTTGCTTTCAAACCAAAAACTGATGATATGCGTGAAGCTCCTGCACTGGTAATTATCGACCATCTTCTAAACGATGGAGCAGAAGTTGTTGCATACGACCCGGTTGCTATGGAAGAGGCAAAGAGAATTTTAGGTGATAAAATTTCATTTGCAAAAGATGAATATGACGCATGCGTAGATGTGGATGCATTGATAGTTGTTACAGAATGGTCCGAATTCAGGATACCTAATTTTAGGGTGCTTAAAAAACTGTTAAAGAATAATATAGTTTTTGACGGCAGAAATATTTATGACCCGGAAGAGATGAATGAAATGGGATTTACTTATTACAGCATTGGCAGAAAAAACGTTATTAACAACTAAAAGATGACAAGAATATTGGTAACCGGTGGAGCCGGATTTGTAGGATCGCACCTGTGTGAACGATTATTAAATGAAGGCAATGAAGTGGTGTGCATGGATAATTATTTCACCGGGAAAAAACAAAAAATCGTTCATTTGCTTGATAATCATTATTTTGAGCTGATTAGGCATGATGTGACCATGCCGTATTATGTTGAAGTTGATGAAATATATAACCTGGCATGTCCTGCTTCTCCTGTACATTACCAGTATAACCCGATTAAGACTATCAAAACTTCGGTAATGGGTGCCATTAATATGTTGGGATTGGCCAAACGAATCAGGGCAAAAATTTTGCAAGCTTCTACCAGCGAAGTATATGGCGACCCAATTATTCACCCGCAAACCGAAGATTACTGGGGTCATGTAAATCCTATTGGAATAAGATCATGTTACGATGAAGGAAAACGTTGTGCTGAATCATTGTTTGTGAATTATCACACGCAGAATAATGTAAGGATTAAAATCATCAGGATTTTTAATACCTACGGCCCAAAAATGGAGCCTGATGACGGCAGGGTAGTTTCAAACTTTATTGTTCAGGCACTTCAAAATAAAGACATTACAATATTTGGGGATGGAACACAAACCCGTAGTTTTCAATATGTAAGCGACCTGGTTGAGGGAATGATTAGGATGATGAAAACAGGCGATGATTTTACAGGGCCTGTAAATATTGGTAATCCGGGAGAATTTACAATGCTCGAACTGGCAAAGAATATCATTGAGCTTACCAATTCGAAATCAAAAATTATTTATCTGCCTTTACCGGCTGATGATCCAACCCAACGTCAACCAGACATTTCGCTTGCGAAAGAAAAACTGGGAGGCTGGGAGCCGAAAGTACCTTTGCGCGAAGGACTTCTTAAAACCATCAAATATTTCGATACGCTTTTATTAGAATAAGGCAAAACAGAAACTATTTGATTTGCTTTTTTATCCTTTGATAAAAATCATCAGGATTAAAGGGTTTTGTGACATAGTCCTGCATACCAACTGCCAATACTTTTTCACGCACATTACTTGTAGCAGAAGCAGTTAGTGCAATAATTGGAATTATTTTATTAAACTCTCGAATTTTAATTGTTGCCGTATAGCCATCCATTACCGGCATCTGTAAATCCATCAATACCAAATCAAAAGTCTCATGCTGAAGGATATTAACTGCCTCTAATCCATTTACTACCACCTCGACCACTGCATTCCAATCTTCCAGTAATTGCATGGCAAATAGCACATTAAAAGGTGTATCTTCAACTAGTAAAACCCGTATTTGATTTAAATCAAACTCCAATTCTTCTGTTTCAGATTTATTAGTATTTATTAAGTTATTCGTTTTGAGTTCAAGTGTAAAACAAAATTTAGACCCCTTACCAACTTCAGATTCTACTTTAATAAAACTATTTAATAATTGGAGTATTCGTTGTGAGATAGCTAGTCCTAGACCTGTACCCCCAAAATTCCGTGTGATTGATGTGGAAGCTTGCATAAAAGGCATAAAAATATCCTGTAATTTTTCCTTTGGAATTCCAACACCCGTATCTTGAATCGAAAAAGTAAATCTTGCAGTTTCTTGCGTTAATTCATTCAACTCAACATTTACTTCAATCAGGCCTTTTTGGGTAAATTTTATGGCATTTGAGACTATATTATTTAATACCTGACCCAAACGAACCGAATCACCAATAAAACTTTCAGGCAGGTTTTGGTCTATTTGTAATGAAATTTTATTTTCTTTTTCATTCGCACTATTTGAATTGGCGCTAACTATATCTGCAACAAGTTTCTTAACACTGAACGGAGTTTCCTCCAGCTCCAGCTTCCCAGCTTCAATTTTGTTGTAATCAAGAATATCATTAATTAAAACCAAAAGATTATCCGCCGAAGTTTTTAAGACTTTCAGATTATCTATCTGATCGGTTCGGGGATTTTGTTTGAGCAACAAGTGCCCCATACCGATTACCGCATTTAAAGGAGTCCTGATTTCGTGACTCATAATCGAGAGAAATTCTGATTTTGCAAGGCTGGCTTTTTCTGCTTCTTCCTTTGCCATTAACATTTGTTGTTCTGCAATTTTTCGTTTTGCAATTTCTTGATTGATCAGATCAGCAATTTCCAATAAATCATGATTATTTGAGAGGAAATTTTCCTCGCCATCAGGCTTAATTATATTGAGTGTTATTTTTAACTTTTGCAGAGAAAGATTTCTAATTTCAATTTCTTCTTTTAACCTGATGTTTATTTCAGCATACTCTTTCTGACTTATTGTAAATGCATGATCCGATAATTCTCTATCCCTTTCAAATGCTTCGTAAGAATTGCTGATTGCATTTAAAAACGGAATCAATTTCCCATTGTCGGCAGAATTTTCAATGCCATATTTTTTTATCTGCCGTGCTAATAATTTATGATACATCATTTACCAATTAGTCTTCATTAAATGTTGTAATCGTCATTGTTTGATTATGCAGCTGACATTTTGTATGCGGAGTTAACGGAGATATTTCTCCATAGGAATAAAATCCGGATAGGATAGTTTTCTCACCAAATACTTCTCTGACAGCTTCAATCTCCTCTTCAGTCCGGGTTCCTAAAATTAATTTTCGACCCAAACAACTAATCAAAAGGGCAAGTTTTGGTTTCGTTGCATTTAAATCATCTAACCCTACCAGCGTATTGCCGGCAGCTTGTGAGGCTGCATCAATTAAAATATCAGTATTCGATTTCATAAATTTGACATAGGAACCTTCTGGAACATCACCGGCAAAAACCATACATTGTTCATTATTGTCGATTGAAACAATCGTTCGGACAACTGTATCGGTACTTCCCTCAATTCTTACTGAAAGTGGGAACAATAATGCAGACCCGGGTAACTCTTCTGCATACTTTCCCAGATATAACTTGTATAAATCAAGAGCACTTTTATTATCTATTTCATATAATCGGTTTGATACTGATTTAGTAACCAGTTTTTCGGGTCCAAAAATTTGCCAGCCCCCAAATGAACCATGACTAATTTTTAGGCTTTCGCCATAAAATCCAATGGCTACAATATTCCCTTTATCTGGTACTTCATTGCACCCAACGACCGTATAATCAAATTTGTCAGCGTCCCCTGCCAAGCCACCTGTAATTGGAATATTTCCAGTATTTGACAACTCTAATCCACGCACCAGCTCGCTTCCATTTACCTGCACACCATCGGAGATAACCAGGATATATTTTAAATCCGAAGTAATTAATTGTTTAAACAATTCAATTCCTGCTTCAAAACTGTTTGGTGAATTATTGATATTTATTGATACTGTTTTAATGGTTGTTTTCTCAAACCAGATTGCAACTGCAGAAACTGTATTCTCATAAACGATGTCATTATAAACTTCACCCGAAGTTGAGGCTACCACTATTTCTGCAACAGGATATTTATTCCTAAACAACGAGTATAAATCCTTACCCTCAACAATTTGTTTGGCACCAAATGCCAAGACTAATGCGGCATCTTTATCATTAATCTGATCACTCGATTCATTTCGGATTAACTTTCCCTGATTATATAATAGTTGTTCAACTTTCATCTGGTGTTTTTTAGTTTGGAAAATCCTGTTTCATCTTGTTAATAACCTGTTCTATAGTACGGTCTGTTTTTTCAATTAAATCTTTCAAGTTAGGTAATGCTAAATTTTCTTTGCCCGCATTTTCAATCATTCTGATATCTTCTTTTAACAGGTTAATATTTAAATTATCAAAAGTTGGTTTTATTTTATGCGCTACGGCTCCCATCTTTTGCAAATCATTGGCATTATATGCACTTATCATTTCTTCAATAAGCGGAGGTGTCTGTTCACAAAAAAGATTCACCATTTTCAGGATAAAAGAATCATTACCACGGCTTATCGCTTTCAAAGAAGAGAGATCATATAAAGGTTCAACAGATTCAGGAATATTGACAGGAATTTCGATAACATTGTCTTTAATCGTCAAATCAGCTGATAACCATTTTGAAATCTTTTTTAAAAAATCCTCTTCATTAAATGGTTTCGATATGTAATCATTCATTCCTGCTGCAATACATTTTTCGCTTTCGCCTTTAATTGCGTTGGCGGTAATGGCAATAATAGGTATTGTATCTCCCTTGTCTCTAAGAATTTTTGTGGCTTCATAACCATTTAATACAGGCATTTGTATATCCATTAAAATCAAATCTGCCTTATTATTATCTGCTGCTGTCAAAGCTTCTTCTCCATTTGCTGCTTTCAAAATTTTAGCTCCATAATTTTGAAGTATAGTTGATGCCACCAGTCTGTTAAGCTCATTGTCATCAGCAACCACGATCCTTTTCCCTTTTAAAAAGTCATTTGTTATTTCAATAATCTCTTTTTGTAGTAGATTTGAAGTATCTCCTTTTTTCATCTCCATAGAAAAGGATACTGATGTCCCAAATCCTTTTTTACTTTCAACTTTAATTTCGCCCCCCATCAATTCGACCAGTTCTTTTGAAATACTCATCCCCAAACCAGTTCCACCATACTTTCTACTTCCTGATCTGTATTCCTGACTGAATTTATCAAATATCTGGTTGACAAACGATTCATCCATCCCAATACCTGAATCTTTTACACTTACTTTAACTTTTTGAGAGTCAGCCTTGTCTTCAATTACCTTACAGGTTATATCCACACTACCCTTGTCAGTAAACTTAATCGCGTTGGATACAAGGTTTAGTAAAATTTGATTTAACCTATAAGGATCTCCAATGAGCACAGGTGACAATTTACTGTCGCAAAACGAATTGGTAAATAGTATTCCTTTCTCCTCAGCTTTATAAGAAATAATCCGCATAACTTCACCGACTATGTTCCTAGGTTCAAATCCAATTTTCTCTATTGATAGTTTTCCTGCTTCAATCTTGGAGAGATCCAGAATGTCATTGATAATTATTAAAAGATTCTCTGATGCCGACTGTATGGTATGCAGGTAAAGCTCCTGATCCTTCCCGAGTTTTGTTTTTGCAAGCTGACTACTCATACCCATAATGGCATTCATTGGCGTTCGGATTTCATGGCTCATGTTAGCCAGAAATCTTTCTTTTGATTTTGTTGAGGCTTCCGCCATATTTTTTGCCTCAATTAGTTCATTTTCAAGTTTCTTGTTTTCAGTTACGTCTAAGTGGATACCGATTGAACCTATTAATTCGCCTTTGTCATTATAATTTGGTGCCCCGCTGATAAGCCACCATTTGATTTCTCCATTTTTGTTAGATACCGAGACTTCGTAAGCGTCCGATATTGCCTCCTTTCTTAATTGGGTTTTACTTTGCACCAATTCCCGGCTTCCATCCCTTACAAAAACTACTGAAGCTTTCCTCCCAAGCAACTCTTTCAGTTCGTAACCACTCATATCACAAAATCTTTGGTTGGCATATTGTATTTTTTCTTCGTTGTCAACCTCAAGTAAACCCAAATTTATGTTTGCAATGATATTGCGGTATTTTTCTTCTTTTCTTCTCAGAGCCTGTTCGGTAATCTTTTGTCCGGTTATATCGGTGTGGGTCCCAACTAATTTTAAAGGTTTACCTTGAATATCTTTTTCAATAACTATTCCACGGTCAAGCACCCATTTTATATTACCGTCCTCCTGTATCATACGATATTCCAATACATGATAATCAATTTCACCATTTCTCATTTTTCTGTCGTTCTCGATCAACAAATGCAAATCATCTTTTTGAATCCTGCTCCACCATTTCTTATTATTTCCGGTTTCGTGATCAAAAAAATCTCCAATTTCAGTACTGTTGGTATTTGAAAAGTAAATTTTATTGGTTCGAAAGTCAAATTCCCAAAAGTTATCTCCGATCATTTCAAGGGCTAAACGCAGCCTGTCCTCAAATTCTTTAAGTTTTTGCTGGGTTTCTTTTTCCTGTGTAATATCTTCTTTAATGGCAAAATATTTTACAATATTCCCACTATTGTCTTTCAGTGCCTGACCTTGTAAACGAACCCAATATGGACTTCTGTCCTTTCTATAATTTAAAATCTCACAAACAAAGGGTTCTCCAATATGAATCTGTCTGCTTAAATATGCAACTGTCTCTGGATTGGTGTCTTTGCCTTGAAAAATTTTTCCCGGTTTTTTGCCTTTTAATTCGTCCAGTGAATAACCGGTAATTCTTTCAAAACTCCTATTAGCCCATTCAACTTTCCCTTCATTATTTGAAATTACAACCCCATTCGTGTTTTCTGCGGCAATTGAAGAAAGAATATTTAGCTGGGTTTCTCTCTCTTTTTCGATGGTTATATCTTCAATTATCGCGAAATAATTAACTACCTGCCCTTTTTCGTTCAATGTCGGTTGCCCTTTAACTCTGCTCCAAAACACGCTGCCGTTTTTTCGGGTGTGAATGATTTCAATGTTAAACGATTTCCCATCGTAAAAGGCCTTCCGCATTTCTCTAATTGCATTTTCATCAGTACAACTATTTTTACCTACCATAACTGAAGAGCGACCTAAAATATCTTGAAAGTCGTAGCCTGTTAATCTCAAATATCCTTCGTTTGCATATATTATTCGACTTTTGGGATCTGTAAACAAAACTCCGTTTTCATTAGCACTTGCAACCGAAGCCAATAAATTTATTTGTTCTTCGTTCTTTTTTTGTTCTGTTATGTTTCTTCCATAAATGTTGAAATAACCAATTTGAGGGTTTGATTTAATAACAAATGAATAGGTTTTATTTTCAAACATAGCTTCAATCTCTTCTCTTTCAGCACCTGCATCAAGAAAACTGGCAACTTTTTTCCAAAACTCAATTTTATTATATTTTATTCCATTATAAGTGAAAGCTGTGAATTTTTCGGCAGCTGGATTTTCCATTAATATATTGCCTGCTGAATCAATTCTGATAAGTGGATCTGGATACTGCATAGGGAATAGGGCTATATCCTGAATTTCCTTTGCTGCTTGTTTTAGGTCATTCTTCTGCTTGTTGACCGTATTCAGCCGATGCTTAAGGTCTTCTGTAGTAATTTCCTGGGTTTTTATAACGTGCAGCAAATCGATCAACGGATCATGTATTGCAAAATCATTAAGATTAAGTTTTTCTTTAATAATTTGTTCCATTGAACTAAACCAGGCAGAACCAA
>JBBQPP010000080.1:0-11470 GCA_038217255.1 Bacteroidales bacterium
GCCTGACCGGACGGGCAGGAATGCTGGGGTTAGTCATTTTCACATAGCCTTTTTAGGGCGGTGATTGGAAAAAAAGGAGAAGCACGACTTTAGACTTTAACTGTATGAATACGATTAGAGATTTAAAGGCGAAAGACAAAATTACATTAATCATTTAAACGCCAATCTAAAGCCTGCCTGCCGGACAGGCAGGCATGGCGCAAAATTGAAAATCAGTTTAAAATGTTAAGGTAGAATTAATTGTAAATCTCGTTCAACGAAACAGACTGTAAATTTGGTAATTGGTTTTTAATAAAAGCAGCTTTTAGACTTAGCGAGAAAAAAAGCATCTATTAAATATTGTTAAAAAAAAAGGCCGGTTCATATAAATTGAACCGGCCTTTTTCGAATTGAAAATCAATCCGTTAATAGAATTTAGCTCTATAATCTTCGATATCTGCTTTTTTTCGTTGCGCCTCATAAGCCTGGGAAGTTGCTCGGTTTTCCATACTTTGGGCAAGTCTGGCCTGTTCAGCATCAACGCCTTGCTCAGGCCCCTGGTTAACTGAAGTTACCTTAACCACATAAACACCGCTGTTCCCTGCAATTGGTTTTGATATTTTGTCGATTTCGAGCGCCGTAATCGTACCAACAACCGCTGGTTCCATTCCAATTCCAGGAATAGAAAAAGAATTGAAATTAATGTTAGCTGCATTTTGAACATTTGTGTTCAATTGCGATGCAACTGCTTGTAGATCGGTTTTTCCATCAAGTGCATTGGAAGCTTTTTTAACCAAATATTCAGTTTTCTTTTCTTTTGTAACTGCCAGTTCAACTTTTGTTTTTGCTTCTTCAAAAGTTGATTCCCCTTCTTCGGTTGCTTTTGTTAAAACTGCAATAACAAAATTATTTCCAAGTTCGAAAATGGGCGAGCCCTGAGTGGTTGCTAAGATATCGCCTTTATCTGCTTCGTATGCAGCACGAATAAGTGTTCTGGCATTTTCAAGACCTGCAATGTCGCGATCGTTTTCACGCACCGAAGCAACACGTTTATTTAATTTTTCGGCAACAATAGCCTCATTAAACTTTTTAGCATCTGTATTTGTACTTGCAAATTTGCTTGCCAGTGCATACATGTCCTGATATGTACGCGTACTTGGCTGAACTTTTCTTACCAAAGTAGCAACGCGAACTTGTTGTGTCAATTTTCCACGATCGGTAGTTTGAATAATATGAATCCCAAACTGACTTGGAACAATGCTAACTTCATTTTTCGCATTTTCAAATGCTGCTTCTTCAAAGGGCTTAACCATTTGCCCCCTTCCAAACCATCCCAAATCGCCACCATTCATTGCTGAACCCTGGTCCGTGGAAAATTGCATTGCAAGTGCAGCAAAATTACTACCTTTTTCGATTGCTGCTTTTAAACTATCGGCCAACAGTTGCATCGATCCCAATTCTTCCTGCGTATTTGGTTTTAACAAAATATGGCGAGCCTGAACTGAATCGGGCATCATTGCCATTGAATCAAGTTTTGCAAGTGAGTATGAATCGTTTTCGAAATATGGGCCAAGAACGTCATTTGGACCAGGATTTTCGTCAAAAATCCATGTAGCCACATTTTCCGGTAACGATGCCTTTTTGTACCATGTCCCGTCAAAAATAATATCCGAATTTGAATTTACGAACTGCGCATTGTCAGTAGCATTCGCAAAATCATCCTTGATTTCAGTTATCCATTTTTCAGCATCCTTGTAATCCGCAGCCGATGGTTTTACATTAAAAGTGATGTATTCCAAATCACGGATTTTTTCTTGTTTGAAATCTTTTTTGTGCGAGTTGTAATAAGCTTTTAAATCGCTTTCATTTACCTTTAGTGCACTATCGGCTACTGTGTTGAGATTCAACGAAATGTAATCAAAATTGACTTGTTTGGACGCATCTTCAAGACTTTGTTGAGCTTCATTTGTTGTCACAAATAATCCCTTACCAACCATGTTCGTATATTTTGATTGTGTACGCTCGGTTACAATCTGATTTTCAAGATATAACCAATATGCTCTATTTTCAGGTGCTACATTGGTGTCCAATTGTTTTAGAAAATTAACAACGGCTCCACGGTCAACCTGACCTGTGTTCGGATTGCGAAACATTTGCTGAATAATTGGATGAAGGTTAGCACCTGTCAGCATATCGTACAATTCTTCCGAGCTTACTTCTATGCCCAGATCTTTGTACACATCACTCATTACAATATTTTGCACAGTGGTTTGCCAGGTTTGTTCCCTAACTTGTACCCAGCTATTTTCATCGAGTTGTGACTGTTGGGTGTTTTGTTTATAAATTTCGCCAAGTTCTTCAACTTGCTTTTGAAATTCAGGATATTGTATTGATTCTCCGTTGATTTCACCAATTTTCATTTTATTTTTATTCATAATTGATGAACCACTTTGCAATAAGTCTCCAAGAATAAATGCGGCCAAAGATATGCCGATTACAATTGCAATTAATAATCCCGCTTTCGTTCTGATCGTTTGTAACGTTGCCATTGATTAACAGTTAATTTTTAACAAATTCTACTTAAAATTTTCGAGCTACGAAGATAACAATTTTAAATATCCTACCTTGAAATTAAATTATTTTTTACCCATAGCTATCCGGTAACACTAAGTATTTGATTATAAATAAAATAAAAAACCTTTTTTTCGTCAGTTTAGCCTTTATTGATTGTGAGTTTAACCAATTCGATCCTTGTATTGGTTGCTTTAAGTATTTTGAATTCGAATACCCCGATTTTTATCACAGAATTAATTTTAGGGATACTTTCATGGTTGAAAAGTATGAATCCGGCCAGTGTTTCAAAATCTTCAGTTTCCGGAAGATTAATTTGGTATTTTTCATTTAACAAGTCTATTTCGGAACGACCCGAAAATATAAACTCAGTTTCACTGATTTTCTTTTCAATAATATCATTTGTATCGTGTTCATCTTCAATTTCTCCAAATATTTCTTCAAGGATATCTTCACTGGTTACCATTCCCGACGTGCCTCCAAATTCGTCAACAACAATTGCAATGCTCCTGTGTTCGCGAATAAATATGCTTAACAACTTGTTGGCCGGCATTGTTTCGGGAACAATTAAAGCATTGTTTATAAAAGGTTTAAATGATTTGGGATTCTTGAAAATCACCGATGAATGAACATATCCAACTATATTGTCAATGTTTTCATCATAAAAAATTATTCTTGAATAGCCGGTTTCCACAAATTTCTGTCGCAATTCTTCCATCGACGAATTGAGGTCGAGCACTTCTATTTCAGTACGGGGTACCATAATTTCCCGCAGTTTTACTTTTGAGAAATCAAGGGCATTCTTAAACAGTTTTACTTCAGTTTCAACACTATCTTTCTTTTCGGTTTGATTAAAGTTATTTTTCTGAAAAAACCAATTCGTATCTATTCTGTTGAAAATTGGATTTGACCAATCTGTATTTTGTTCAGGTAACGCAAACCGTTTTAAAAAGGTATTTGAGACCCACAAAATAAAACTGGTTACCGGATAAAGCAGAAATAAGAAAAATGACATAGAAATAAAAATGATATTGAACAATTTATGAGGAATAAACGGAAAAACTGTTTTGGGTATGAGTTTGCCAAACAGCAAAACTACAATTGCTGAAATAATTGTTGTTAATAAAATTGTGATAGATTTTGAATGAATGTGATTTTGGAAAACCGGAAACAGTAATCCTGCAAATGCGACAATGCAAATTGTAAAAGTAATATAGTTGCCGGTTACAGTTGTTGCAACGTATTTTTCAGGATTTGAACTTATCCATTTCTTTAATTTCGACAGGAATAAATCCGGATTATGTTCAATTTCCAGCTGCATTCTCCAAACCGAAAACATTGCAATTTCAGCTCCCGTGAAACAAGCAGATAATAAAGTAGTTATTACTATAATGATGACATAATGAAAAGGTTCCATTTTAATGATTATTTGTTGAACTGCAGTTTGCCTTTTGGTGGTTTCTGCAATTGAGAATTCTCTTCAGGTAAGGGCATGATTGTATCGTTCTGCTGACCTTCATTATTTACACTTACGTATATTGTGCCTTTTGGATTTTTTATTTTCCAATTTTGAAGTTTCTGATCTGAAGTAAAACCTATTCCTGTAATTATTTGATCTTTACGGATGATTTTAACAAATTCCTCTGTGTAAATAATCTCCTTTTTCTCTTCCCAGATTAAATGTTCTGTTTTCAATGTATCTCCCTGGGCATTTGTGGCCACAACATTGTTTTTGGCTTCCCATTTATCTTCAGCAGCAAATTGCTTCGCATAGTCTGCAGTAATGCTTGAAATGATTCTCTTTTGTTCATCGTATTTTATAAGTTCAATCCCTTCCGGAAATTCACTATAATTTCTTCCTTCATCCTGAAACTGAAGTAATTTCGGTGCTTTTAAAAAATAACGCACCTGCCCTGAATCGGTTAATATGGTTTCAAAATTTGTAGCTTCCAACACCGGGAGGTTTTCTGTTGAATAGAAAGCTTTTATTTGTTCAATATTGTTTTCGCAGCCATAAAAAAGCATTGCAGCCCCTGAAACAAGGACTGCAACACCATATTTTATTATATTTCGAATGATTTTAGAATCTAACTGTTGTTGTTTCATTTATCCAACCTCCAACTTTGTAGCTTTTACCTTCCAGCAAACCTTCCATAAAAGCGTCTTCCTTATTTGGGAAATATTTTTTATAATCTGACGCTTTGTTTGCTGCATCGGCAGCACAGTCATCAACTCTTCTTGCTTTGTTGTAATAATCAACTGCTACCCAGAAAATTGCTGATTTTTCAAGATTTGTTCCTTTAAATGAACGGCTTGATGTAGCATAAATATCGCCAATCAACATGTTTGCTTCGCATAAATCGGGATCAAGCGATAGTGCTTTACGTGCCATATCCCGTGCTTCCTGGTATTTGCTTTCTTTGATGTACAGCAATAATGCACGCTCGTAATAATAGCTTGCAAGCAGTTTTGTATCGGTTTCCTGGCTGATGGCTTGATCATAATATTTTTTTGCGTTTACTAAATCATCTTTTCTTAGGTATTCGTGGGCCATGTTAAATGCGGCCTCTGCGGATGGTTCCAATTCGTATAATGTGGTTGTTGCTCTCTCAGAAAGTTCACTTTCGTCACATTTAGCTTTTCTTAACCGGCGTAACATTGATTTGATAAAATCTGCATTTCCTATATTCTCTTCAAATTGTGGAGTAAATATGCTAATCAATGTTTCACAATCCGCAGCGCCAGAAATACTGAACAAATTCTCTACATACGGCTGGACTTCCTGGGCATTTTTTACCCTGTCTGTGTCTGTATCTTTTGCAATAATTTCGGTTAAATATTTGTTGATTTTCTCATAATTCGAAACTACCGTTTCTTTTGGCAAAGCACCCAATATAAACAACGATCTGGTTGTTTGCATCAGCAATAAAAGTACCGGAAGCTCGGCTTTTGCTTTTTCTTCATTAACCGATTCGTTTAACCATTCGTAACCTTTAAGCATGACTTGTTTATATTCTTCTCCTTCAATTTGTTTTGCCCTTCTTTCATCCAATTTGTATTTCAACCATGAAGTACCTTCTCTTCCAAGAACAAATCCCTTTCCTCCAAAGTATTTCAATCTTTGGTCGTAACTTTTTATGTATTCATCAAGATATTTATCCCTTTCAGCATCAGTTTTAGCGTTTTCAATCAGATATTCAAAAATCTTTGCACCATGTATATAAATATTGGGAGTTGATTTTGGGTATTTATTGTATAAGATTTTCCAGTGAGGGAGTGCGGATTGATAATCACCTTGTTTATAGAATTCAGTATAAAGTGAAAGTTGATTCATAAACTCCCTGTTCTGTTCAGTAAGTAATTCTTCGGCTGATTTCAATGAAACATCAGCACTGGAAACTTCTTCTGACCCACCAGCTTTTGGCAATTCCCCAGTAAAAGCAAAATCGATTTCAGCGGGTGAGTTATCATCCAAATCAAATTTTTTAGATTCACCTGTGGCCATCAGTGTAAATTTAATGTATCTTGATTTTGAATCTACCGCAACTTCGTATTTTCCATCGAAGCTTGTCATCATCTCACCACCCCTGTGTGCTTCAACTGTGACTCCGGCTGCTGGCTCCCCGTCCATATAAACAGTACCTTTTATTGTTTTTTGCGCCATCGCACTGTTAACAGTCGCAAAAACAATGAAGGCGAATAAAAATGCTATGCGTGATAAAGTTTTCATAATTTTATTTATTAGTTTTTTATTTTAATCAAATCGTCTTTTTATAAACCACATATCATATAAATTAACCATTAGGTTTAACCTAAAATAATTTTCGAGTACCAAATTGTTATCTGTAGTTCCTTTCTTACCAAATTCTGCTGCAACATTTATTGTCGATTTCGAACGGTAAACTGGTAAGCCAACACCAAATGTTATGCCAAAATCATTAATTTGCTGTTCGTTAAAGGTCAAGTAAGATTGTTCATACTTAATTCCGGCACGATAGGCAATTCTGCTTGTAAAACTTTTAATCGAAAACTTATCAGGAATCCATTCAGCACCTAATGCAAATTTATTTAAATCTGTTAAAAAATTACTTTTTGATCCAAGAAATTTAGCATCGCTCCATGACTGATGGTAAAAATCAGCATTTATTTCAAGCTTGTTTTCTTTAACATACGAAATACCAAATCCATAAGTAAAAGGAAATTCAACTATCCCTTTCTGTTCTTGGGCATAAAACAAAGTATCCTGATCCACAACCGAACCTGATCCCAGGTTCTTTTGGGTAATATCTGAATATCTTGCATTATATTTTGGGTTATTTTCGAACACCATGCCCAGGATAACTTTATTCCTGTTTTCAAGCGGGATTGTTTTCTGCAATCCAAAATCAAAACTAAAGTCACTAACTCTCAAACTTTTATATTGCTGCATATTGTAAAAACCTGCCGCGCTTAAAAAAACAACTTCTGAATTTCTGTTTAACATTCCAAAGTAATAATTCAGGTTTGCTCCAATCGAGAAATTCTTAAAAGGTACAAAAGCCAATCCAAAATATGCATTTGAAATTGTACCGGCACCGTAATAAGTTGTGCTAACAGAACCGGTATTTTCAATCTCCTGATCAACAACTACATTATATCCGACATCTGTAAACGGAACCAAACCCAGGCTCGCTCCTATCCGGTTATTAATTTGAAAATTCATTGCAAAATACTGGAAATTAACATCTGTATAACTCGCGGTACCAACATCATTTTTAAAGTTTGAAGCTTTACCATCAACTGCAAATTCGAACATGAATCCAAGCGAATCAATCGCATTAAAGGATGCAGGGTTGGCAATATTGATTTGCTGGCTGTTCCTGCTCGCGATTGACGCGCCTCCCATCGCAGTGGACCGCCCGAAACTATATGAATGAAGTTCACCTAATCCGTATCGTGAGTATGGTGATGAAGTATTGTTATTAAACTGGGCGAACAATAATGCCGGAAACATTACCAATGCGACCAAAAATCCTGCTTTATTGTATCTCCCCATTATATTCTAATATGCGGTTTAAACCCATAGCTATTAAATTAAAGTTCACAAAGAAAGAGTTTTTTAATTTGTTATCAAAAAAATCAGCATCCCCGCCGGTAATAATAACTTTTAAATTTGTATAAAAATCCTTAAAAGTATCAATGGCTTTATCCAACTCAAAAATAACCCCGTGTTGTACACCTGCTCTTATTGCTTCTTCGGTTGTTGTGCCAAATAGTTTGTCGAATTTATGATGAGAGATTAGCGGCAATTTACTGGTAAACTGATGAAGCGCTTTGTAGCGCATTTCGATGCCTGGGGAAATATTTCCGCCAAGATATTGACCGTTGTCTTTCAAAATATCATAAGTAATTGCAGTTCCGGCATCAATTATCAACAAATTAGTGTCAGGGTACAAATCAAAACCTCCAACAACCGCAGCAATTCTATCTTTCCCCAACGTTTCAGGGGTTTTATAACAGTTTTCGATCGGGAGAGGAGTTTTGAAATCCAATTCAATAAAACGCTCAAATTTATTTAGAAGTGTAGATTTTAATTCTGGCGAATAATCTTTTACTGCTGAAAGGATTACGTTTTGCAAATCCGGATAGTCTTTTTGTAAAACATCGATGTGTTCAGGTAGAAACTCATCAACAGGAACCGTTATCAATACTTCGCCACGGTTAAAAACCGAAAATTTTGTTCGTGTGTTACCGACATCGATTACGAGGTTCATATTTAATCAATAATTCGTTGGCTGATATCGAGCGCTTTAACTGAATGAGTTAACGCTCCTATCGAAATATAATCAACTCCTGTTGAAGCCACTTTTCTGATACGCTTTAAGGTCATATTTCCCGAGGCCTCAATTTTTGCCCGATTATTAACCAAAGCAACTGCTTCAATCATCATTGCTGAGCTCATATTATCAAGCATAACTATATCCACTTTTGCGTCAATTGCCTCCTGAACCTGCTCCAAATTAGCAGTTTCCACTTCAATTTTAATGCTTTTCGGGATTTTTTTACGGATTGCCGCTACAGCAGCCTTGATGCCACCTGCTACCTGAATGTGGTTATCTTTTATCATTACCATATCGTACAAACCAAACCTGTGGTTCGAAGCGCCTCCCATGCGCACAGCGTATTTGTCGAGGTGGCGGTAACCAGGCAAAGTTTTTCGGGTATCAAGGATTTCAACATCAAGCCCTTCCAATTCCTGCATACAAAGATTTGCGTAAGTTGCAATTCCCGATAAACGTTGTAAAAAATTGAGCGCTTTTCTTTCGCCTGTTAATAAAGCACGGTAGTTGCCATTAAATTCGACGATTACATCACCGGGAACAACTTTGCTGCCGTCTGGTTTTTTCTCGTTCCAGACTAAATCGGGGTCGAATTTCCTGAAAACCATTTCTGCAACGGGTAATCCGGCGATAACACCTTCTTCTTTTACAACTAAAACAGCTGTTTTGTTTTCACCAGGCGGAACTAAGTTATTTGTAGTAATATCCCCATCGCCAATATCTTCGGCATAAGCCAAATCGAATAATACTTCGGCTGATTTTAAAACTTTGATTTCCATGTTTCTATTTTCTAACAGGTTCGAAATCGATTTTTTTATTTTTTTGCTGAATGGAGTGGTTTTTGAATTTGGGGTTTTCTTTCTGAAAATCTTCACGGATATGTCCACCACGACTTTCTTCGCGAACAAGTGCAGCCTGTGCAATTAATTTACAAACCACTGCAGTATTTTTTATTTTGAAAAGATTGTATTCATTTTTAAAATCATTGAATCTGGATTCAATTGCTGAAAGTCGTTCAACTGCTTTCTTTATTCCGGCGGCATCACGCACTATCCCAAGGTTTTCAGACATTAATGCGGCAATCTCGTTTTGCATTTCGAGGTAAAGTGGTTCATTATCATGGTCGATATGAATTGGAGCCACATCCGTTAACTTGCAATAAGGGTTTTCAAGTGAAGCTGCTTTTTCACTGGCCCGTTTTCCAAAAACCAAACATTCAAGAAGCGAATTGCTTGCCAGTCGGTTGGCGCCCATAACGCCTGTTGAAGCTGCTTCACCGCAAACAAACAACCCCGAAATATTGGTTTCCGCGTTCAGGTTTGTGCGGATACCACCTACCATATAATGTGCTGCCGGTGCAACTGGTAGCAAGTCGGTAGCTAAATCAAAACCATAAATCTTCAATTGCTGATATATGTTTGAAAACCGGCTTATTATTTCCTGTTTATTGAGGTGTTTCAGTGAAAGGTAAATATGGTCGGTTTTTGCCAGTTGCAATTGTTTGAATATATTGAAAGCCACCACATCGCGGGGAGCCAATTCAGCAAACGGATGGATATCTTTCATAAACCGTTCACCGTTTTTATTTAACAGCCAGGCACCTTCGCCGCGCACAGCTTCGCTGATAAGGTAAGCTTCTCTGCCAGGAACAAAAAGCGCAGTTGGATGAAATTGTATAAATTCAATATCGGCAATTTTGGCGCCTGCTTCATAAGCCATTGCAATTCCATCGCCAGTTGCTGTGTATGGATTTGTTGATCTTAAAAAAATCCGCGACAAACCGCCGGTTGCAATAATTAAAGCTTTTGTTTTGAAAACGACATTTTCTTGCGATACAAAATCATAGGCATGAAGGCCAACGATACAATTATTTTGTTGAATCAGTTTAATGGCTGTTACATTTTCGAATGATTTTATAGTAGGCTGCTCCTTCACTTTTTGAAGCATAAAACTGGTAATTACTTTTCCTGTTGCATCTCCACCAGCATGAAGAATACGGCGACGACTATGGCCACCTTCCATCCCAAGAACCAACCGACCATCTTTTTTGTCGAATTCCATCCCCAAATCAATCAATTCCAAAACCCGTTCCCTACCTTCTTTTACAAGTACTTTAACAGAATCCATATCACAAAGTCCCCTGCCCGCTTCGCTTGTGTCGTGGATATGAAATTCAGGCGAATCATCTTCGCTGACAACAGCTGCAATGCCTCCCTGTGCGTAATATGAGTTACTGATGTCGAGTTGTGATTTGGTTACAACAGCAACATTTCCATACTTTGATGAATGATATGCTGCCGTAAGCCCTGCAAGGCCACTTCCAATTACAACCGTTTCAAATTCAAATACTTGCATTAATTTCTCTTTTCAGAATCGACCGACAAAGGTAGTATTTCTTTTAAGTAAATTTGACGTGGGATTGTGGTTTTCTGAGAAATGCCTAATTTTAAGGGAGGTAGTCAGGGCGAATTGGCGAAAATAGTTCGAACACAACAGCATCTTCAATTATTTCTACCTCATGCTCAACGTTTTCGGGGATACTCCAACTGTCTCCAGGTTCAGCAAGTTGCCATGTTTTATCGATCCTGAAATTCATTTTACCCGAAATCAAATGTCCGGTTTGTTCATAAGGATGATAGTGTGGAGGAATTTTAGCACCTTTTTCGAGTTTGAATTCACAAAGCAAAGTATTTTTTTCCCAAACCAAAGGGCGCATCGTAATCCCGTCAATTAGTGGACGAAAATTTCGTGTATCTTTTTTTGTGAACATAATTCAGAAATGTTTTTTCATCGCCTCATTTCTCGCCTCTTTAAGCATCACACCAAGTCTAAATACCAAAGAATCAGCATCATATTTGTCTCTTGATGCAGTCCCTTTTTCTTCGTATTTTTTTATTAAAATATCTTCAAAATCAGTTATGTTTTCCATTTTTATCTCCTCCATTTTTTTCGTTCGTGTGCTCCTTTTTCAATTTCTCTGCCATTTTGATTTCCTGACCCGGTGTTTTTTGAGTTTTTTTAATGAAACAATTCGTCAAAATAACTAATTCACCTTCATCGAAAAAGCAAAGAATCCTAATGCTCTTAAATTAACTAATTAG
>JBBQPP010000081.1:0-11396 GCA_038217255.1 Bacteroidales bacterium
TAATCCGTTGATCAAAATAATTCTAAACAAAATCCATGCTTTTTGCAAAAGAATACTCACCAGAATGAAAAAGTCGTTGTAACAAAATAAAAAATATGTGGAAATTCACAGGTTTTTAGTGCTTATGCATAATTCAGGTTATAGTCTTGCAAGAAAAAATTCTCCGAAAGTTCCTGAAAAAATTATCCAGTTAAGTGATTTGATGCGACATGTTATTTACAATTCCGATGATGATTTCATCCTGTTAACAAAAGAAGTGGAAATGGTTCGAAATTATATTGAGTTGCAGAATTTAAGAACTTCGGAAAATGAAAAGATTAACTTCGAACTTACAGGCGAAATTGAGGGTAAAAAAATTGCTCCTTTAATTTTTCTTCCATTTGTTGAAAACAGTTTTAAACATGGTTTAAAGAGTGGAGCTGAAAATGCTTTTGTGAAAATCAAACTTGAAGTTCTTGGCAATAATTTAAGTTTTGAAATAGAAAACAGTAAAGGAAAATCGTTGGAAACAGTTGATTTTAAATACAAAGGAGTAGGAATTGACAATGTAAAAAAACGATTGGATTTAATCTATCCAGGTTCCTATTCTTTAAAAATAACAAATAACGATGAAACGTACAAAGTAATTTTGCAGGTACGGATAAATGGTATAAAATGATATTAAACTGTTTGATTGTTGATGATGAACCGCTTTCTCAGGAGGTAATCGCAGATTATGTTTCAATTTGCCCTGAATTGAATTTAAAGGGAGTTTGCAATGATGCACTTGAAGCAGGTGAGGTCATGAAAACAGATAAGATTGATGTTCTTTTTCTGGATATAAATATGCCCAAATTGAGTGGAATTGGATTTGTGAAAAGTTTAAAGGAAACGCCATTATTCGTTTTTATTACAGCTTATCCGGAACATGCAATTACCGGATTTGATGTGGATGCCGTCGACTATTTATTGAAACCCGTTTCATTTGAGCGATTCAGACTTGCGGTTAACAGAATTTTGGAACGTTTTGCTACAAAAGATAATGCAAGCTCAACATTTCATCATATAATGGTTCGGGCTGATAAAAAGAACTATAAAATTGATTTTAATGAACTTCTTTTTTTGGAAGCTCAGGGCGATTATGTGAAATTTGTTACCCCTGAAAGATCAATTTTGGTACATGGTACTTTAAAAGAATTTATATCACAATTGCCTGAGAAATATTTTGAGCAAATTCATAAATCGTATGTAATTTCGCTTTCAAAAATTGATTATGTTGAAGGAAACCTGGTTAAAGTTGGTATTCATAAATTACCCGTTAGTTTGAGCTTCAAAGAACAGTTTCTTAAAAAACTGGGTTGAATTAGGGTTGTTGTTTTCGTTCCGGGTGCTAAAATAATTCAAGAAACTTACCTACAATAACCCCTAAATATGTACCAAAAGCATATCCAAGAATCCCAATTGTCAATCCCGAAATAATCAGATCTTTATTCTTTAAAGCACTTGCCACTGCGGGCACAAAAGGCGGAGAGTAAGTTAATGCAGTAATCGCAATAATGGTTGTATCAGCATCTAATTTAAAAATGCTGGCCAACCCAACATGGATGATAATCGACCCAAATACCACAAACAGAACATATAAAAACAATTGCAGGAATTCTATCTGGAACATATTGCTCAGGTTGGCCATCGAAGAAACAACAAGCGAAAAAACAATAATCAGGTACATGCCCAACTGAAAACTGTTTCGCAACCTGCTGATTGGTTTAATAAGCGAGGCAAGCAATCCCAAAGTAGTAATTGATAATATGGCAACAATTGTATCTGAGGGTTTTGGAACCAGCAAACTCAATCCTCCGCCAACAGCAAATATTATTACAGAAACTCCAAGCGCTTTTAATATGTCGGGAACAGCCTTTCTTTTAAAAAGTGGATCAAAATTTTCAATATCATCTGCTTCATCTCCAACTTGGTAGGCATTTTCTGCTTTATGTACCAACTGGAATTTGGGTAAAAAAGTATGAAACATCCGCTGTGCAATCGTCATTAAAAACAGTAAAGCCACAGAGCCGACGATTAAATCGTATGTGTGCGTCAAAACAAAAATATTTGGACTAACATTTAGTGCAGTGCCAATTGCCGCAAGGTTTGGGGTGCCACCGGTATAAACACCAATCAACATTCCTGCTACTTTCCATGATTCTGTAATTGAGTCGGCAAACAAGTAAAAACCCGCAAAAACCGAGATTAGCAACGAAACCATTGCCAAAATGAGTGATAAAACTGCCCCCTTAGCCAGTTTTAACCACTTTCGGATATCAAGCGAAAACAGTAAAAGTGGAATTGCAAGGGGGATAATTATTGTCATTAAAATATCTTGTAAGCCAGCAATTTGGTTAACATGCACATCCGATTCTGTTACTTTCATGGCGCTTAAGTAGTCCAAAAATTCAGCATTGGACAAATGAGTACGTGTACCGAGTAATGTCTGGAATCCTTCACTTGCAGCAGGTAATATTCCAATATTACCAATAAATAAACCCAGCAAATATGCCAAAACAACAGCTCCTAACCTGTTTAGCAATTTTGAGATTTTAGTGAGATAAATTAGTAAAACAGGTGCGGCAAGGTAGAAAACAATAAGTGAAATCGTTATCAGCATAAATTGTTATCATATTAGTGATACAAACAAACATAATTAAATTTTTACTGATCAAGGTAGGTTGTGGGTTCCAATAAAAACAAAAAGGCACAATATCAAGTGATATTGTGCCTTTCATTATTTTATGAAAATTTCTTAAAATCTGAATCCAAGCGTGAAAATAACATCATTTTTAATGGTTTTAAATGATGCTGCTTGTGGAGCAGGATAAACTTCTGAAACTGGAGTTGGATATGGGTAATCGTAATTCTCTAATGTAGAATAACGGTATGCCAGATCAGCGAAAAAATAGCCTGTGCGATAGCCAATGCCTCCTGCATAAACCATTGTATTTGCATCGGCATTTAATTGTTGTGTTCCAAATGCAGTTTTGTTATAAGGTGATTGAAGATATTCAAAACCACCACGCAGGCTGATATTTTTTGTAGCCATAAGTTCAGCGCCAATTCTTAAGTTTCCTGAAGTTTTATATGCTTCAGATATTTCGGCATTTTGATCAAAGAAATTTTCGCCATCGCCACCATTTTTCAATTTTGCTTTACCGTAGTTTACAAGTTCATAATCAACGCTGATTAACCCGTTTTTTCCTACTACATAAGCTCCACTAAAAGTTGCCCTCAATGGAGTTTGAAGATGGTAATCATATGAATTGTATGGAGAATCCTCCTTGTAAGTTTCACTTCCGTCAATATAAGTAACATCGGAATTCATAGTTGTGCTAAAATCATCGGACAAACGATAAAAAGTTGGTGTGTGAATTGAAACACCAAGCCGTAATTCGTTGGTGGGTTTGTAGATAGCTCCAAATTTGAAGTTATGGCCAACCCCATAAGTTGTTAAATATTCATTAAACTGAAAATTGTTTACAAAAGGAGGTGTGTGTCCGACTTCATCATTTTCGTAAATTGTCGTCACTTGTCTGTAATAAAGGTCATTTATTCCCCATGCCACTCCTAAATACAGTTTGTGGTTGAAGTTCAATCCCATAGCCAAGGAGTATTCATCAATTGAACCATTTTTAGAATATGTTTTTCTCTGGCTTTGGCCATAATTCGCATCCTGAAAATCGGAATAATATTCATTGTTGTTATTATCCTTTAGTAGCACATCGGTTTTCCAGGCCAGTTCTTCATAAAAATTGCTCCATTCTCCACGGTTAGCCCGGTCTGCAAAATAATCCATATACGAACCATTAACACCATACCCCTGGATTACAGCATCGCTGTTAAAATCCTTAACACGATTATAACCTAAACCAAAATTTATACTTACTAAGCCTGCTTCATTGTTTGCAGCAACAGGAACAGTATAAACATAACCCATATTATTTAAAGAGAATTTAAAATCGCTACTCTCCCTATTAGTTCCAAGATAATTGGTCTCAACGCTCGTATTCCCAAAAATTGGAGTAACAGTAAACTCACTTGAACGGTAAACTCCAATTCCCGCCGGGTTAATACTTACAGAGGTGAAATCACCCCCAAGTGCACCAAATGCATTTCCCATTGCCGCTGATCGCGCTGTTCCTTGTACTTGAATATCCGAGTACCGTAATGCGTCTGCCAAATCCTGTGCCTGCATAAAGAAAGGCACAACTACAGCTACTGTAAGCAGAAAAAAATATTTTTTCATCTCATTTGAATTTTAATTGTTTATGGAATTCGATTGAACTGGTTCAGTTATTTCCGAACTCGTTTCAAGGCAATCGTTTTTATTTAACTCAAATACTTTGTATTTTTAGAAATTAACGGCGACCTGAGGAAGATGATCCTCCACCTGATGAACGTCCACTGCTGCTTCCGGAAGAACTTCCGCTGGAACCACCGGAGTACGAACCACCACTACTCCTGCCGCTACTTCCTCCACTATTATAGCTACCGCTACTACTGCTGCTGCGCACTGGCGAGCTGCTTCTGTAGTTGCTTGAACTTGAAGAAGGCGAACTGTAAGACCGTGAAGAACTTCCTGAACTTGAACTTCTGTTATATGTTGAACTTGATCTGTATGATTGATTATAAGTCGAACTTGACTTTGGCTGTGCATAACCGGAAGTTGAGCTTCTGGTTACAGAACTTCTGTTAACAACTCGCGGTTGCGAAGTTACTGAAGATGAACTGGTGCTTGGCCTTGTATAACTTCTGCTTTGGGTATTTGTTCCAGGGCGGGAATAATTTTGGGTCTGGCTGCGGTTTGCATTGCTTTCAACCCCACTTTGTCTGGATTGGTTGCTACCGTCAGTCGATCTCCGTTTTTCAGTCAACACATTTGAACTAACGGTAGTAGATTTAGTGGAAACTCGGGTATTTTGCGGTGCTTCACGTCTTCCTGAATTGGAAGAAGTACTTCTTGATGAGTTGTTGTTGGACCCATTATTAGCTCCTGTAACTGCACTTTTATTCCTGTTCGAAGACGTTACTGCATTATTTGCGGCTGAACCTCTGTTATTTCTGTTAACATTCGTTCCAGTTGATCTTCTTTGTCCGTAATCATAATTACCTGAGTTTGCATAGTTGCCGTGGTTGTAATAACCACCATAACCACCATAACCTCCATAATATCCTCCATAACCACCATAATATCCACCATAACCATAATAGCCTCCGTAGTATGGATTGTAGTAACTATAATAGGGTGAAAAGCCCCATCCCCATCTGCTGTAAGGCGAATACATGCCATATCCACTCCCACCCCAGGGCGAGTAATAGAAAGGATCGTACCACGATGAATAACCATATCCGTAAAATGGATCATATGCCCAACTGTCCCAATAAAAAGGATCATAATAATAAGGATTGTGGAAACGCCTAATCCTGTATGCGTAATCCATTTCATCGCCATCGTAATAATTGTTTATTACATATTGAACTTCGTCATCATCATAATAAACAGTAGTATCGCTGGCTTCCAAATCCATTTGTTCCATATTGTAATGAAGTGCATCCGCATCATTATCCGTTCCATCGAAAATGTAGTTGTTCATTGTATTTGTACCGTCTTCATTTTCATTGATTTCGCTTACAATGATTTTTTTAGCCGATTTTTGTTCTGCTGCTTTTTTCGGAGTTGTTGTGGTCACAGTGATTGGTGGCGGTACGTCTCCCGGACTGAAATATATATCATCAGTGTAGGAGCTTGATACGTAACTTCCAGTAGAACAGGCGCTCAGCACTACAGTTAAGATTCCTAAATATGTGATTTTTGCTTTCATAACTCCTTCTCCTTTTATTTAATGTCAATAATAATTACTTTATTTGTAACCTCAAAATCAAATATAATTTATCAAAATCTGTACCAAAAAGGAATTATGGCTAAAGAATTAACGTCAAGAAGTGAAAATTACTCTCAGTGGTACCAGGATCTGGTTATTAAGGCTGATCTCGCGGAGAATTCAGCAGTGAGGGGCTGTATGGTTATAAAACCCTATGGTTATGCAGTTTGGGAGAAAATGCAGGCCGAACTCGATAGGATGTTCAAGGAAACGGGGCACGTAAACGCATATTTTCCATTGTTTATCCCAAAATCGTTTTTTAGCAGAGAGGCAAGCCACGTCGAAGGTTTTGCAAAAGAATGTGCTGTTGTAACACATTATCGCCTTAAAAATGATGAAGTAAATGGTGGTATTATGGTTGACCCTGATGCAAAACTCGAAGAGGAATTGATTATCCGGCCAACTTCAGAAACGATCATTTGGAATACATACCGTAATTGGATCCATTCATACCGTGATTTACCGTTATTGATTAACCAGTGGGCAAACGTAGTTCGTTGGGAAATGCGTACCCGATTGTTTTTGCGCACCACAGAATTTCTGTGGCAAGAGGGTCACACAGCACACGAAACAATGCAGGAGGCGATTGAAGAAACCGAAAAAATTATAAATGTTTATGCCAATTTTGCCGAGAATTTTATGGCAATGCCTGTTATAAAAGGCTTAAAATCGGCCAATGAAAGATTTGCAGGGGCATTGGAAACATATTCAATTGAGGCTTTGATGCAGGATGGAAAAGCCTTGCAGTCAGGAACTTCTCACTTTTTAGGCCAAAATTTTGCTAAGGCTTTCGATGTTAAATTTTCAAGTAAAGAAGGTAAAGAAGAGTATGTTTGGGCAACTTCGTGGGGCGTTTCCACAAGGTTAATGGGCGCTCTGGTAATGGCACATTCCGATGATAATGGTTTGGTTCTGCCTCCTAAGCTTGCTCCGTTTCAGGTGGTTATAGTTCCCATATATAAAAATAATGAGCAGCTTACAGTTATTTCTGAAAAAGTAAAGGAAATAAGTGCAAAACTGAAAGCAAAAGGGATTTCAGTAAAATATGATGACAACGACAATAGAAAACCGGGCTGGAAATTTGCCGAATACGAATTGAAAGGCGTTCCTGTACGTTTGGCAATGGGACCGCGCGACCTTGAAAACGGTACTGTTGAAATTGCGCGTCGCGACACATTGACAAAAAATGTAGTTGTTTTGGAAGGCGTTGAAAATTATATCGAAACCCTTTTGGAAGATATTCAGAAAAGTATTTATGATAAAGCATTTGAATTCAGAAAACAAAATACATTTAAAGTTGACACTTATGAGGAATTTAAGGAAGCCTTGAAAAAAGGTGGATTTATTTTTGCTCACTGGGACGGAACTTCTGAAACCGAGGAGATGATAAAAACTGAAACAAAAGCTACAATCCGATGCATGCCCTTGGAATATGAAGAGGAAGAGGGTATTTGCATCTATTCGGGCAAACCTTCAAAACGGAGAGTGATATTTGCATTGGCGTATTGAGTTCAGAGTTTAAAGTAACTATCAAGTATCCTGGCCCGTACAGGTAGTATCAGGTATCAAGTATCCAGAATATTTTTTCGAAAGCAGCTCAATTGGGTTGCTTTCTTTTTTCAATACAGTTTCGTTTATGTATTTTTAAAACTTTTAAAATGTCAACGGAAAACAACTTTAATAAAAATATGGAAATGAAGGATAAAGAAGTTCGGGAATCGTTACTGGAAGCTTTGGTTATTAAATCAAATGTAAAACAACGGGTTTACGAAAATACAATGCAAACTTTTCTTATTCTCAAAAAAGTACTGAAACAATTGGAAGAAAGCTATATATCAAAAATAAAGGATGAGGTTCCGGCAGTAGTGTTACCAGTTTATAAAGATCGTGGACCTTTTGAAGCCGAATTTAAGATTGCCGGCGATTTGCTTATTTTCAGTATGCACTCTAATGTTTTCCAGTTCGATGATAAACACCCTGTTTGGAACACAACATATATTAAGGATGATCCACTCCGCTCGTATTGTGGCACAATAAACATATATAATTTTCTTGCAGATTCATTTAAATATAACCGTGCAAACGATTTGGGTTATTTGGTAGCGCGAATTTTTGTGAATAAAGACAAACACTTTTTTGTTGAGGGTAAACGTCAGGCTGATGAAGTTGTAATGGATTTTGCTGTGGATACAG
Source organism: Bacteroidales bacterium (assembly GCA_038217255.1). GTDB lineage: Bacteria > Bacteroidota > Bacteroidia > Bacteroidales > Prolixibacteraceae > Draconibacterium. Next base: position 8,103 of record JBBQPP010000081.1, read on the forward strand.
TTTCTCCCGGAGTAATCAGACAAATGGTTGAAACTGCAATTCAGTATTGCATTGAATTCGATTTACTTGTTCCTCCTTATGACCAGGTAAAAATGGCTACAGTTGAGCAAATGAATCAAAAAATGAGCAATTCAAAAATGATTACCGGCAAACGGCTGGGTTTTAGTTTTAATTCTGATGATGTTTAATGGTGTCGTATTTAAATTATTATGACCGCTACAATTCATTTGTAATATTGTCAATTGTGGCGTTAATTTCTTCCAGATCTTTTTCAAGAGTAGTTTTGAAATTCTCCCAATCCTCTTGTTTGACATTTTTAATTTCGTGCATTCTCTTGTTAATTGAAGCCTGTTTTGCTTCAAAATTATCGAGAGCTTCATTTTGTGCATCGGTAAATTTTCCTCCTTTTTCATGAATTTTGTCGTTCAACGCTCTTACCTTTTGATTGATGCCGGCCAGTTCTTCATTTGCTTTTGAAAGCAAATCGCATTGTGCCTGATGCAGCTCCTCGCTAATTGCAGTTGTAGTTGCATTTTTATCTTCGCTTTTTTGCGAACCAATCCCGCAACCCGAAAAAATGAACACACATAAACTGATAAGGGTTATCCCTAATAACTGATTTTTAATCATGGCTAATTTTATTTTTAAGTTTCTTATGTTCATTATTACGTTAAATGATTTAAATAGTTATAATCATGTATATATTTAATTTTAAGTTTGTTGTTAATGTGATAAATGTCATGTTTTGAATGCTTTTTAGTATGTTTTACGTTTTCTAAGGATATCGTTTTGTAAAAAACTTATTTGAAATTTAAGAGGTTTTTCAAATCTTAATATCCTGTCCTGCCGTTTTTAAATTTGTATATTTGGACGAAGTTTAAAATTTAAGAAGAACGAGAGTTTTATGGAAAAAGTAGCACAACGATTTATAAAATACGCAAAACAATATACCACTTCTGATCCCGAAAGTACAACTTACCCAAGTACTGATCGGCAAACTGGTTTTATGGAAAAACTTGTTGAAGAGTTAAAAGAAATTGGTTGTGTTGAAGTTGAAATGGATAAATATAGTTACGTAACTGCAACAATTCCTGCAAATGGATTTGAAGATGCACCAGTGGTTGGTTTTGTCGCACATATTGATACAAGTCCTGATTTTTCAGGTGAAAATGTACAGCCACAAATCATTGAAAAATACGATGGGACACCAATCCGATTGAAAAATGGAGTAACCATCGACCCCAAAGATTTCCCCGAGTTATTAAATTATACAGGGCAAGCAATTATTACCGCTGATGGAACAACGTTACTTGGTGCCGATGATAAAGCAGGGGTTGCCGAAATTGTTACCGCTGCCGAGCATCTGCTAAAGTCAAAAGATATTAAACACGGAAAAATCAGGCTCGGTTTTACACCCGATGAAGAAATTGGCAAGGGGACGGATCATTTTGATGTTAAAAAATTTGGTGCCGATTTTGCCTACACGCTTGATGGTGGTGAAATAGGTGAACTCGAATTCGAAAACTTCAATGCTGCCGGGGCAAAAATTAAAATTCAGGGCCGGAGCGTTCACCCGGGAGCAGCCAAAAACAAAATGGTAAACGCCATTTTGGTTGCACATCAAATAATTGGCATGCTGCCACCAACCCAACGCCCTGAACATACAGAAAGATATGAAGGTTTCTTTCATTTAACGCAGTTAAACGGAAATGTTGAAAATGCTGAATTGCAATACATTATTCGCGACCACGATTCAACTAAATTCGAGGAGAAGAAAAAGCTTTTAAGTGAAATTGTTCAGCATATTAATTTTCAATACGGCAAAAGTCTGGTGAAAATAGAAATCAAGGACCAGTATTTTAACATGCGGCAAAAAATTGAACCCGTAATGCACATCATTGAAATTGCAAAAAAGGCAATGTTGCAGGCCGGAGTTGAACCTAAAATAAAAGCAATCCGCGGAGGAACTGATGGTGCGCGCCTTTCATATGATGGTTTGCCTTGTCCCAATATTTTTGCCGGTGGACATAATTTTCATGGCCCATTTGAATTTGTGCCAATTCATTCGATGGTAAAAGCTGTGGAGGTAATTTTGAATATTGTTAAAATTGTTGGAATGAAATAATGAAGAAATTTATTCCCCTCAATTCTTTAGTTTGAAAGTATTTTTCCATAATCGCCATTGACTTTTGTACCATTCAGTTTTGCTCATTCGCATCACAATAAACGAGCGTGTTTTTTTTGAATAAAACGATTTGCCAATCAATCCAAAATACCGGATTATAATTTTGTCATAAATTTCAGTCGCAAATTTATTAGCTGAATAAAATATTTTGCTCGAAAAATTCAAATCATGTTTGAAATGAAGCCATTTGTCTGATATTGTTGGTTTAGATATATATCCAATATTTGTCCCGAGTAATTTCTGCGAAAGGTAAAAATATCCTACAGCCTTTTTTTGTGGATTAATTTCTTTTAAAAGTTCAGTCACATTTACTTTTTCCGAAAGAAGGTAAAGGTCATAAACGTCACGAAGTGGAAGTACTGCCAATTTGTGGCCTTTATTAATTAATTGGCTGTGGATAAAGTTTAAAACTAATTTGTGTTTATCTGAAAGAACAAAACAAAATGCCTCTACCTTTTTTAATTCTTTGTTTATCATTTCATGGTTGAACAAATTTAAATATTCTTCTTCAACCGGAATCCTGTGTATCTCTACTGCGGCAACCTTGTCAGGATGAGACAATCTTGGATAGTGTTTTAGCAGGGTTACATCATCATAATAAATTAATTTCGATTCGGTGTAACCTTCGTCAACCATAATTTTAGCGGCTTTCAGATATTCGTTTTCCGATACCAAAAGGTCGATATCGCTCATAATCCTTTCTCCCATATCAGAATAAAGATTGTCGATTAAGTTACCTGCACCTTTTAACAGGGTTGGGATTATATTGTTTTTGGTAAGTATTTCACAAATTTCTGCCAATTGCTTCAAAATCATTTTGTTCCGGCTCACACTCAATTCATAAATTTCCTGCAGATAATTTTCAAAATCATTTGGCAATAAAGGGAGTATTTCTGTTTTTTTGAATTTCAGATAAATTACGGGTGTTATCAAGTGACTGCTGCACAGGCCAACAAATTTCTCCCAGTCAATGTTGTTTTTGGCAATTTGGTTTTTGATGCTCAATAAGTTATCTGGATTTTTGTCTGCAGTGAGGCACATTCCGGTAAAATAGAGTAGTTCTTTATTATTCATTTTCAAATACTTTTAAAAGGGCATCCATTGCAATT